>WQXD01000144.1 GCA_009785015.1 Oscillospiraceae bacterium
GTTTTCAAGGTATTGGCGACGAAAGTTTTGCCTCGTCCAAATCATTTTGCCAAACATTTATAAAACAAGTAGTCCGGGCATTGCGATTTTCCGCGGTTTCAAAAGAATATATAAAAAAATGGGGTGACAGCAAAATAACAGAGTTTGACGATTTAAGTCATCATATAACCGCTATGTGCGAAGATAAAAAACTTGTGCTGCTCATAGATGAAGTTGACAGAACAAGCAATAATCGCGTATTTTTGCATTTTATAGATATGCTCAGAGAAAAATTTTTGTCCCGCAAAACGGGACAGGACTATACATTTCACAGCGTAATTCTTGCGGGGGTATATGACATTAAAAATATAAAATTGAAATTAATCAACGAAGGTTTGCATGTTCCAACCGAAAATGAAAACAAAATATATAATTCACCGTGGAACATAGCGGTTGATTTTGAAATTGATATGTCGTTTAGCCCTGCGGAAATAGCCACCATGCTGGAAGAATATGAAAAAGAGCATAATACAGGTATGGACATACCCGCCGTATCGGATGAAATATATAATTATACGGGCGGCTATCCGTTCCTGGTGTCAAGAATTTGCCAGCATATCGATGAAAAGTTTGATAAAGAATGGACAACTGACGGCATTCGCGAGGCCGTCAAAATAATGCTTGCAGAAAAGAATACATTATTCGACGACTTATTCAAAAACCTCGAAAACAACAAGGATTTGTACAGCGTCATATACGATATACTGATCGCGGGGACACAGATATCATTCAATGCGGACAATCCGACTTTGGATTTGGGCATGGTGTACGGAATCATCAAGGAATTTGAGCGTTATGTAAACATATCGAACAGAATATTCGAGATAAGGATATGCGATTACTTCATATCCAAAGACAACCAAAAGAGAACGCCGAAAACGGGAGTATTGCAGCGCGACGTAATTAAAGACGGCAGATTCGACATGGAACTGTGCCTGCGGAAATTCGCGGACCATTACGCCGAAATATTTACGGAAAATGACATAGAATTTTTGGAAAGCCATGGACGGCTGATATTTTTGTCATATCTGAAGCCGCTCATCAACGGGCAGGGATTTTATCATATAGAGAGCCGGTTTACCGATTTGCGGCGAATGGATATAGTGGTGGATTTCGGATGCGAACAGTTTATAATAGAGCTTAAATTGTGGAAAGGCGAGGAGGCCGAAAAAAAAGCATACAATCAACTTATGGGTTATATGGAAACAAAAAGAGCGGCGACAGGATATTTATTGATATTTGATTTCCGTCTGCGAAAAAACAAAGAACGAAAAGCCAAGTGGCTCGATATCGACGGTAAAAAAATTTTTGAAGTGATTGTATAAAAAAATAAGCGTCCGAAAATAATATGACAGACTATTGTCATATTATTTTTTATTGTATCAAAATAAAGATACAGCCGTTCATAAATTATTTACAAAAATTCACTTCGCAATATATTGACAATCATAGTAATGTGGTATATAATGTATTCAACAAGTCAAAAGGGAGTGAAATAATGGAAGTAAAAACATCTGCCGATTTGCTCCGCGGGCATACGGACACCATTGTATTGAGCATATTGCAAAAAGGCGACAACTACGGATATGAAATCCACAAGAGCATAATCGACAAACTCGGCGGCGAATATGAATTAAAAGAAGCCACTTTATATTCGAGTTACAAACGGCTCGAAGCGGACGGTTATGTCATTTCGTTTTGGGGCGACGAAACGCTCGGGGGCCGGCGCAAGTATTACAGAATCACCGAAAGCGGAAAAGAACTTTTTCGGCAAAACAAAGCCGATTGGCTCAAGACACAAGTCATACTCAACAAATTACTGGAGGGATAAAAAAATGAAAGAAAAAGTTTATGTTGACCGCTTGTTCGCGGATTATGAAGATACGCCGGAAATACGCGATTTTAAAGAAGAAATCGCCGGAAACTTGAAAGAACGCGTCAAAGAGCTTTTGTCAAAAGGATTGGATGAAGAAAAAGCGTTTGAGCGGGCCGCCGCAGAGCTCGGCGACATCACTGCGATTGCCGACGATGTGGGAAAGAAAAAACGCAATGAAACCATCAGCCAAATGTATATGGGAGCCAAAGTACCGCTCACAAAAAAGACGGCGGCGGGAATAACGGCCGCCTCGGGTTTACTTATGCTCGGCGCGGGATTGGCGCTGATCACATTTTTGAGGAAAACGGGTAATGCACAGCCCTATTATATATCGGCCGCAATGCTGTCAGTCGCTTTTGGTTTGTACGCCTATTTCGGCCTGACACAAGAAACCGCCGCGCATTATCCCATGAAAAGCGGGCGGGCATTGGCTTATGGGGGAGTATGGTTGATCGGCTTTTTAGTAGCGGGGCTTTGTTTCGTGTCATTTGTTTTCGACGGATTTGAAATGTCCGCCGCGTTGGGTATCAAAATGGCGTTGATACTGCCTGCGGTTTGCGCGCTGATATTTTTGCTCGCGACGGAAACCAAACGCCGTAAGCCCTGGCTGAAAGCTATGATTGAACATGAAATTGAAAATTCCGTGAAATTTCAAACGGATATGGTTGATCCCATGAGAGCAGCAAGATTCGGAGTGGCAAGCGGCGGGCTTTGGATTTTGGCAATAGCGGTTTTTATCACGCTCGGCGTTATAATCAGCTGGCAGTATTCGTGGCTTGTGTTTCTTTTTGCGCTGGCGGTACAGGTTTTTATGACAGCATCGATATTCGGAGGAAACAATTATAAAAAACCTTGACTTTGTGCCCTTTTTGTGCTACAATATAAACAATAAACGTTTTTTGCGATATATCGTAAAATATATATTTTATTTATTAAAAATTTACGCCCATGATTACTTTATCCGCAAAACTGACATTTTTTATCCCATACGCGGCTTCGCTTAAAGACAAGCGGCAAATCCGCCGGAGTCTCATCGAAAAAACACGCTGTCACTTCAACGCCTCTGTCGCGGAAGTGGGCACTTTGGACATCCATCAGACTTTGACTATCGGAATCGCCGTCGTTTCGGGCGAAAATGCCCACGCCCAAAATTCGGTGGACGAAATCATCCGCTTTATGGAAAGAAACACAGAAGCGGAATTGATAGAAATAGAAATAGAAAACTAATTTTTACGTGAATACGGAGGAATAAATTTATGCCGAAAACATGCTATAAAAACCCGGAATCGAAAAAAATTTACGAAGGCTATATCAGCGATCTCTCCACGTTTCCCGTCAGCTTCGCGTACGACGAAAAACTTTACCGCGGTTTTGACCCGGATGTATTCAAACAAATAAGCAGGGAAGTCTCGCGCGAAGGCGAAAAAGAGCAGACCGTAATCGTCATGGAAACCGGCGGCAACCTGCAAATCACCCTATTGGCCGCGTATTACGAAAATTACGGGGCGTATGAATGGACGATATGGTTTGAAAACACAGGCACAAAAAATACGGGCGTGATAAGCAAAATAAAAGCGGCGGACATGTGTTTTGCGGGGGATAACCCGGTGCTGAGCGGCATACTCGGGGATCATCAGAACCAATACAGGCCCTATGAGCACAAATTAAACGAAAATAGCGAAAATAATGTAAATTTCAAATCCGAGATAGGCAAACCCACGCATATATACTTTCCGTATTTCAACCTCGAGCACGGAGACGGCGGCACGCTCATCGCCCTTGGCTGGGGCGGCACATGGGAAGCCGATTTCAGCGTTTCCGGCGGCAATACGCATTTTACAGCCGTTTCGACCAACAATCTGCGCACATATTTAAAGCCGGGCGAAAGCATCCGCACCGCCCTGATGGCATTTATCCGCTATGAAACGCGAGACAAAGACCGCGCAACCAATTTGTGGCGCCGCTGGTATATAAATTGCAGCATGCCCCGCCAAAACGCGGCCGGAGAATCGCTCAGGCCGTTTTCCACAACCTGCATTTCGGGGGATACCGGGCTTCCGAATTCCGACGGGAGCATATCCGAGCGTCATTTCACCTGGAAACCCTCCCTTGAAAAAATGCTCTCCGAGAATATACGCCCCACTTACAGATGGTTTGACGCGGGCTGGTATTTTGACCCTTACAAAAAAACCGTGGAATCCGACTGGTGGGGCACCGTCGGCACCTGGGAGCTCGACGCCGAAAAATGGCCCGGCGGAACATTTTATGAATCCACCGAATTTTCGCGCCAAAACGGCATGAAAACGCTCGTCTGGTTTGAGCCGGAGCGCGTCACGCACATAGAAGGCCTGGCTGCGAATTACGGTTATAAAAAAGAATGGGCGATGTCCGACGGAGGCAATGTGATCTCCAATAATATCGGCGACCCCGAATGCTTGAAATGGACTGCGGAGCGCATCATATCCATGATGGACAAAAACGGCGTCGAAATGTACCGCGAGGACAACAACTGCTATCCTACCAAATGCTGGCAGAACGCCGACGCCGCCCAAGGCGAAAACCGCTCGGGCATAACCGAAAACAAAGCGGTTTCGGCGCACTACAAGCTCTGGGATATGATAATAGATTACTGCAGACAAAACAGCAAAGACACCTTCGTGGATTCCTGCGCCAGCGGCGGAGGGCGGAACGATCTGGAATCCATGCGCAGAGGCATCCCCCTGCTGCGCAGCGATTCGGACCGCACCACCACCTCGCTGCGCCTCTCCATGACCACGGCTTTCAACAAATGGATACCGTTTTGCGGCGCCCTCACCACGGAGCAAGTTGGCCAGCTCGACCCCGACGGCAAACGCGACCCGTATATATTCCGCGCCTCGTATCTCCCGATTTTCAATATTTCGGCGCAGTGGACCCAAGACCCCGCGACCGATTTCGATATGATACGCTTCGGCATAAACGAATGGAACTCGGTAAAAGAATATTTGCTTGAGGATTTTTATGTTTTGACGGACTGGAAACCGGAAAGCGACAAAACCGGCTGGACGAGCTATATGTTTTACGATCCGGAAAAAGGCGGCGGCGCGCTTTTGGGTTTTCGCATGGAAGAATGCGAAAAATCCACATGCGAAATCAGGCTTTCCATGCTGGAAGCCTCTAAAACCTACGAGCTCAAAGACGCCGATACCGGCCTTATCGGCCGCTTTTCCGGAAGCGAGCTGGGGCTTGGGTACACTTTGAGCCACGACAAACCCCGCTCGGCGAAGCTTATATTTATAAAAGAAGTATAACCGCTATTTTATGCACTTGATCTGGCCCGAAAGGCCGTTCAGGCTCGCATTCGAGGAATCGCTGCATATGGTCTCATAAGTCCAGACGCCGAGTTCATCCGGCGTAAAAGCGCAAATCCAAGAATCCGAATTGGCGTCGTAGGGCGCAGGCGCGATTTCCTGCCTGCCGGAATCGGCGTGGGTGTATATGACGTCGAGCGTAATATCCTGAGGCAGCATTTGTATTTCACCTTCGGCAAATTCCTTTGTTATCTGGACGTCGTCGAGATATATATGCTGATCCTCTCCCGGCCCTATCATGTCGTAGAGCAGAATGGCGGAGCGGAAGCCGAATTTGGGCTCGATATCTTCTTCGGTCACGTTTATAGTGGCGGTAAGCTCCATCCATTCCCCGAGTTTCACGGGTTTTCCCGGATTGAGATGTTTGTACATATCTCCGTTTTTGTTGTCAATAAAAGAACATTCGTCGTCCGGATCCCTGCCGCGCATTATTATATTGCAGCTTTTGCTCTGTCCCGCATCGATTATATCCACAAATATCCACATGGTTATCGTGTATTTGCCTGTTCCGTTGGCCTTTAAAAGATCGTAAACCTCGAGGCCCGGAGCCACCCAGTGCGCCGGCCTTTCGGTGGCGACAAGCGATTTTGAGCCTGTGTGCGCTTTTTCATTTGTCAGATCGATCACAGCCCCCGCGAAGCCGAACCACTCGTCCGGCAAATCGTCGAATTCAAAAGAGGAAAACTCATCCGAAAACAGCTTGCCCGTCTCGTTATACACCTTCAGGCTCTTGAAAGTTTTTATTTCTTCCGAACCGATTTTTACGTTGCCGGGTTTGTTTGGGTCCTCCGTGGGTTCTTCCGTGGGGGCGGCGCTCGTGCTTTCGGCGGTTTGAGTTTTGGCGGCGTCTTCGTTTTTTTCATCTTTTTCGGCTTCGCCGCCGCAGGCCGTAAAAACGGCTGCGAGATACAGGATAAAAATCAACAGAACAATTTTAAATAAACTTTTCATATTTTTTCCACCTCATCTTTCTCACTTTTGTCCCAGCAGCGCCGCGCGCTCGGACTGGTTTTCAAATACGTTCACCGTGCTCCATTCCCGTATGTGGGTCATTCCCGTATCCATGCATTTGCGTATAAAAAGATCCACTTCGGCGTCGTCGGGATTTTTGTCTTTTTTGTTCCAGAGTTTTGTATATTCCATGCCGAGCGCGAATATTTCCACGTGGCGCCGTATAATTTCGCTTTCATACAAAACGGCATCTTTCGCCTTCTGCACCAACATTCCGGCTTTGTTTAAGACGCTTTCGGAATATACCGGATTGTCTGGATGGGCAAACGTTCCCACGCATATGTCTTTTTGCAACACTTCGCCGACGAAAAGATCTATATACGAACGCACGATTTTGTGGGCTTTGCCGTAATAATGATACAGAAATTCATCGATAAGCTCGTTTGAGTCGAGCGACGGGTCCCACATGAGCTTGGAGAGCACATACGCCCGCAGCGCGCCGAAGTCGCTGTTTATCGTATCCCCGCAGCCCTGTTCGAACAGGCCCGCCACATTGTGCTCCGCGAAGAAGTTTATATTGTCTTTCAGTATGTGGAGGTTTGGATGCGGGAGCAGGTAATGGCAAAAATCCGTGACGTAATCCCATACATAAAGCCGTTTGGATATTTTCGCCCACTCGTCGAAGTCGTCGATTATATTGTGTTTTCTGCCGTAATCTTCAAGCGCTCCGGTTTTGTTGCATGTTTTAAGCGAATGGGAGAAGCAGCACTCGATGGTGCAAAGTCTCACCGCCACGTTTTCTTTTGGTTTTGTTATTTTTGGGCACGCCCTGGTGTACTGATAGGCGAGCGTGTCGATTATGACATCCGGGTAGGCGTCTTTTACCGAATCGGCCACCGCATTCACAAAACGAAGCAGCGTTCCGGCGTGGCTGCCCTCCGCTTCGTCCACCGCGCGGCAGCTGTCGCATTCGCACGGGTTATACCAGTCGTTCTGCGATATGGATATTATATTCACATTCGGATTTTTTTGCAGTATTTCGCCTACGTATTTTTTCGCGATTTCCAAAACTTCGGGATTCGTCAAACACAGCTGCGCGTGCTTTGATATCCGCTTGCCGCCCACAAACGAAAAATATTCCGGATGGGCTTCAAAATATTTGTCCGGCGGCACTATCGAGTCAAATGTGTGCACAAATCCCGCATATATGAATTTGCCGCCGTGTTTTTCGCTCAGATTCCCGTGGAACCCGTTGCATTTTCTTCTCGCGGAAAAATCGGGGTTCCCTATGATTTCGCGGTAATATATGTCCCTGTACTCAAATGGGGGAATTTCGGCGATTTCTATATCCCGGGGAATTTCGATTTTGTCCGTTGCCGGGATATATGTGCAGTCGTAGGATATGAATTTTATGCCCGCGTATTTTTCCAAGAACGAATATACGCCGTACAGGGTCCCCCTGCCGGTTTTGCCGGTTATGAATATGTCGCCGTCTTTTGTTTTGATTTCGAATCCGTCGTTTTTGAGGTCTGTTCTCGAAAAAAGTCCTTCGGGCTCCCTTTGCGTGAGTCCCAGAACGATCTCGCCGCCGGTTTTTTCGCTGTCGTCAAAGCCCGCGGCAAAAGCCGTTTTTGACGCCCTGTACAAAAACATGGTGAGTTCCTCTGCCGCGTAGCGCACGGCGGGTTCGGGGTCCTTCGCGATGATGACGCGGTAATTTGCCTTCCCGTTTTCGCATAGTATAGCCATGATTTATACTCCTTCCTCGTCGTATCTTTTGTATAATTTATTGTTGTATTCCGCGTTCGGCGGATAGTTCACGCTTTTTAATATGCCGGGTACTATATTTTTTTCCAAGAGCTTTTCCACGAGCTCCGCGCATACGGCCCAGCATATATATGCCGCGGCGATGCCCGAAGCGGGTATGAACGCCGCCTCCACGCCCTCAATATCCAGCATGGCGTCGCCGAACGGCGCGCAGTTGTCGATCGTGACGTCGGCCAGCTCAAAAAGCCTCTTGCCGCATGAGTGACCCGATTCAAGGGTTTTCGAATACTCGACCGAAGTGACCCCTATGACTTTCACCCCCATTTTTTTGCATTCCACCGCCAAATCTATCACATTGAGGGTTTTGCCCGAAACGGAGCCTATCACCATCACGTCGCCCGGCAGTATGTTGGCGGCCCGCAGGGCATATTCCGCGAGCCCTTCCGCGGATGTGTTCTTTGACTCCATCGAACGTTTTTTGGCTGAGGATTCCACTCCGTTGTGGTAGCGGAAACGCCTCATCAAAACAAGCCCGCCCGCGCGGTTCAACAGTTCCGAGTCGATTATGTGCCCCGTGTCAAAAAGGTGCACGCAGCCCCCCGCAGCCACGCTGCCGGCCATCATCTGCCCCGCGGCTTCGATGTTTTCTTTCTGCGATTTCCGGATTGACTCAAAGAGTTTGTCCGACGCGCCGTAAAATCTTTCTTTCAGCATTGACATAATTTTTACCGCCTTTTTATTATAAATATTTTATTTTGTTTTTGTATTTTCGCATCAGCGCCGCGTTTTTTTCGTCCCCGCCGTCGAGGTTGGCGCTCATGAACACCGGCGGAATTTGGCCCGTCTCCAAAAATATGCCCGCCGCCTCGGCTGTCACCGCGTTTATAACGGCCGCCCCCGCGATTGTCGAAGTGGGGGAGGTTTTTTGCTCGAATCCTTCGATTTCGAGCGCCA
>WQXD01000145.1 GCA_009785015.1 Oscillospiraceae bacterium
CAACATAGTCTACAAGATGGGAATGGCCGAGAGCAGGCGGGAGGCGAGGCAGCTTGTCACCCACAGGCACTTTACGGTAAACGGCAAAAAAGCCAATATCCCCTCCATAACGCTCAAGCAGGGCGATGTGGTGGCTATACACGAGCCGAGCCGTTCATTGGAAAAAATAAAGGACCTCATAGCGAATTTGGACAACAGGCAAACGGTGAAATGGCTTGAAGTCGACAGAAACGAAGTCACGGCCAGGGTGGTTTCGATCCCCGCGAGGGATGAAATCGAATTTCCGTTCAAGGAGCACCTCATCGTCGAGCTGTACTCGAAGTGATATATAAGGGGAAGTATATACAGATATTTAAAGGTATAAAATGGAGGGTGTATTGGTAAATATGATAGAAAAGCCCGTTATTATTCCGTCTTATCTCGACAGGGACGGCGTTCACGGAAGTTTTGTGGTTGAGCCTTTGGAGAGGGGCTACGGCATCACACTGGGCAATTCGCTCAGGAGGATACTTTTGTCGTCGCTTCCGGGGGTAGCCGTCACTTCGGTTAAAATCGACGGAGTTTTACATGAAATATCAACGATTCCGAATATAAAAGAAGATGTCACGCAGATAGTTTTGAATATAAAGGGGATAATTGCCCGTTTAAACGGGGAGGGACCCAAAGTTGTTTTAATAGACGCGCAGGGTGAAGGGACAGTGACGGCGGATTCGATCAGAACGGATGCGGAACTTGAGATATTAAATCCGGATCATCATATAGCGACCCTCGGAGACAGGGCGAGGCTGTATATGGAGCTGACTTTTGACAAGGGCAGGGGATATGTATCGGCCGAAAAAAACAAAACAGAAGTTTTAAATCCGGCTATCGGCGTCATATATGTGGATTCTATTTTTACACCCGTACTGATGGCGAATTATTCGGTTGAGAACACACGCGTGGGAAACATAACGGATTACGACAAATTGATAATGGAAGTCAAGACAAACGGGACAATATCCGCAAAGGAAGCGGTTTCGCTCGCGGCCAAGATACTCAATGAACATCTCAATTTATTCGTGGAACTGTCCGATGAAAGCAAGAAGACCGAAATCATGGTCGAACGCGAGGAAAACATCAAAGAAAAAGTTCTTGAGATGACCATTGAAGAGCTTGACATGTCTGTGCGTTCTTTCAATTGCCTGAAACGCGCCGGCATTGATACAGTGGAAGATTTGATCAACAAAACCGAAGACGATATGATGAAAGTGAGAAATCTCGGCAAAAAATCCCTTGAAGAAGTCAAACAGAAACTGCATTCCTTAGGATTTTCGCTCAAGAAGGAAGACGAATAGCCTGTAATTACAGAAAAAATACAAGGAGAGATGATTTATGCCCACAGCCAGAAAATTAGGCAGGACGACCGACCAGAGGCGGGCGATGTTCCGCGGAATGGTCACGCTGCTTTTAGACAAAGGCAGAATAGAAACGACTTTTGCCAGAGCAAAAGAATTGAAGAGAATAGCGGATAAAATGATAACGACCGGCAAGAAAAATACGCTTGCCGCCAAACGCGCCGCATTGGCGTATATAACAAAAGAAGATGTGACAAAGAAACTTTTCGACCAGATCGCGCCCTCTTTCGAGGCCAGAAACGGCGGATATACGAGGATTTTGAAATTGGGCCCGCGCAGGGGCGACGGCGCGGAAATGGCCATAATCGAGCTTGTCGATTATACGCCGAAAGATAAAAAAGACAAAAAAGAAAAAGAAAAGGAAAAGAAAAACAAGAACAAGAACAAAACTGAAAAAAAATCAAAAGAGGGCAAAACCCCGGAGAAAGAAAAAAAAGCCGAGGAACCAAAAGCGCCCGAAGCCGAAAAGGCGGCGGATACAGTGGCAAAACCGGAAGAATAAAAAAATCAGGCCGCGCGGGTATTGTGTCCGCGCGGCCGCCGTGTTTTGCCGTCATGTGCCGGTGAGTTTTTTTACAGCGGCCAATTCGTGCCCGTCGGAGCAAATCAATATCAGCACGTCCCCGGCTTGGATCTGCGTGTCGCCGCGCGGGACGATGCTGGTTTCGCCGCGCCGGATACAGCCTACGACCACTTGCTTGGGCAAATTGATCTCCTTTAGCTTTTTGTCCGCTGCGGGCGCGTCCCGCGATATTGAAACCTGCGATATTTGGATGTTGGCGTCGCCCACGGAGATCAAAGTGGAAATTTCGTTTAAAAAGGCCTGCTGCTCGATCACGGAGGCGATCATCGAAACGGCGCATACCACGGAATTGACGCCCATGCGGTAAAAAAAATCCGTTTTTTTGGGGTCGGATATAATTGCCACGGTTTTTTTGACGTTGTATTTCTTTTTGCACAGCTCGCAGATGACCAAGTTGTCGTCGTCCCTGTCCGAGAGGGCGATTGCGATGTCCGCGTTGTAGATGTTCGCCTCTTCCAGAACATACGGTTTTGAGCCGTCGCCGGAAAATACCCTCAATTTGTCGATTGACGCCAATGAAAGGCATTTTTCTTCGTCGTCGTTTACGGCGGTGACGCCGTAGCCTTTTTTTATCAGGGAATTCGCCAAAAACTTGGTTTTGTTAAATCCGCCAATCAGAAATACCTCAGCTTTATATTTCATACATTTCCTCCGGATCATTTTCGATGCCCAGCAGCTTGTCGATTTCTTTCATGGACAAAACCGCGGGGGAAATCGTGTCTATTTTAAACTCGCGGTACACGCATTCGCGCTCCGGGTCATACAGGCGGGCGATCACGTGCTCAATGCCGAAAAGTTCCTTCGCGGCCTGGGCGACCAATATATTGGTGTTGTCGTAATTGGTCACGGAGACTACGGCGGTGGCCTTTTCGATTCCGGCCTCGTGCAAAACGCCCAAGTATGTGGCGTCGCCTACGAGCGTGACTCCGGCAAACGAAGCGGAAAGCTTGCGGAAAGCGTCTCTGTTTATATCGATTATCACAACGCTTTCCCCTTTTTCCGAAAGTTGATTTGCGAGGTTTGCCCCCAGCCGCCCGCAGCCGACTATGATCGAGTATTCGTCTTTTTTGTGTTTTTTGAACGGTTTCATTTTCATTTTCCGCTTTTCCCCCGGATATAAATTTATTTGAATATTGAAAGGAATATATTTTTATGAATTACCTGCAGCCCGCATCCGACAAAAAAGCCCTTTCGCCCGCCTGGTTTGCGGCGGGTTTCCAAGCCGTCATATGGCGGAACTGGGGGCTTGTACCCCCAAAAAATATCGCCGCCGCGCTGAATTGCACGGAGTGCCGGCTCAGACAATCGGCCGCGGAGCTGGGTCTCGACCCGAAAGCCGAAGCGGACCCCATATGGCTAAAGCGGGGATATCTGACAATCATCAGAAGAAACTGGCATATCGCCTCATACGGGCAAATCACGACGCTGCTCGGAACCGACGAAAAGCAGCTGGCCTTTATTTTAAAAGAGGACGATTTCATGTGGGCCAAAATGGGCGGCTTCAAGCCGTCCGTGGAGGACAACGTCCACCGGGAACTGACAGCCGAAGAAAAGCTAAAAACCGGCGAAATCAAAGAAGCTGTCGCCCGGTACGGGGAACAGTTCGATTTCGGGGACAACAGCTTTGATTTTTTGGACAAATTCTATAACCCCCAAAAAAGCCCCGAAATTGCGGTTTTGGCGGCCAAAGAGGGAGGATTTCGCATCGCGTATTCGTATTTCGCGGTATTCGGCGATCCGCTGCTCGATGAAAGTTTGGACCCGTACCCCGACGAATTGCTGCGGCAATACGCGGAACTTGGCGTGAACGGCGTGTGGCTGCAGGGGATACTGTATCAGCTTTCGGATTTCGCCTTTGACCCGGAGCTGTCCTCGGACAGAGAAAAACGCATATCCAATCTAAAAAAACTGATCGCGCGCGCCGCCAAATACAATATCGGCGTATATCTGTATATGAACGAGCCGCGGGCCATGCCAAAAGCGTTTTTTGACAAACATCCTCAGCTCAAAGGGGAAACGGAATACGACACATTCGCCCTTTGCACTTCGCGCCCCGAAGTGCGGGAGTATCTGTACGGCGCCATGAAACAGCTTTTCACGGAGGCGGAAGGGCTCGCGGGCTTTATCGCGATCACCATGTCCGAAAACCTCACAAACTGTTACTCGCGCGTATCGCCGGCGCACATAAAGTGCGAAAGGTGCAAGGCGCGCACACCCGCGCAGGTGGTCGCGGAAGTCAACAACATTCTGGCAAAAGGGGCGCACGACGCGGCTCCTTCGGCGAAGGCGATATCCTGGACCTGGGCCTGGGGGGCGGACTGGGCGGGCGAGGCGGTCGATATGCTCTCGGAGGGCCAGATCATACAGTGCACGAGCGAGGAAGGGCTGATCACCGATGTGGGCGGAGTGAAGGGCTCGGTGGTGGATTATACGATATCGCAGCCGGGCCCCGGGGAAAAATCAAAATCGATCTGGAAACACGCGGCCGCGAGGGGGTTTGCGCTTTCGGCGAAGGTGCAGATAAACAACACCTGGGAACTCTCGAATATCCCGTATATCCCGGCCTTTGATCTGATCGGGGCCCATATAAAAAACCTGAAGAGACATGATATATCCAATTTGCAGCTCTGCTGGACGCTGGGCGGTTACCCTTCGCTCAACATGCGCTTCGTCGACTATCTGATGAAAACCCCCGAAGGCACGGCAGCCGGTTTTTTGAAGCTCATATTCGGAGAACAGCTCGGCGAAAAAGTACATGCGGCGCAAAGACAATTCAGCGAGGCGTTCGCCGATTTCCCGTTTGACGTGGGGACGGCATATACCGCCCCGCAGAACTTCGGCGTCATGGCGCCGTTTTACGCGCAAAAAACCGGATACGCGGCCACTATGATGGGTTTTCCGTATGACGATATCGATTCCTGGCGCGCGATATATCCGATCGGGATATATGAAAGCCAGATGCAGAAAACGGCCGGCGGCATGGAGCGCGCCGTCTGCGCCTTTGAAAAAATCGAAGACGAAAAAAACGCGGCGCTTTGGGAAATCGTCACAAACGCCAAAGCCGCCGCCTGCCATATGCGAAGCGTCTGCAACCATACAGCATATATCAGGGCGCGGGAGGCAAAAGACGCGGCCGGAGCCGCCAAAGCGGCACAAGACGAGAAAAACAACGTGATCCGCCTGATAAAACTGCGGCAAACCGATTCGCGCATAGGTTTCGAAGCGAGCAACCACTATTTCTATACCGTCGCGGACTTGGTCGAAAAGCTGCTGAACCTCGACTTTGTCATAAGGGGTTCACTCGTCGAACAGTGATATCTGCCGCTCGCCGGGCCCGATATCGTACAGGGCCCGGTGCAGCTCGTCGGGCTTGTATATGATCCCGTGGGTGCGGCATATTTCCTTCGTGAGCGCCCGCAGAGCCAGGCCGCCGTCGCTGTAGCAGGCGTACGCGCCGCCGAATTTTTCGATATATTTTTGTTTTACTCCGGGAAAATGCCGGTCTAAGCACTTGTAAAAATAGTCCCGGCTCCCCTCGCGCATCGTGGTGCCGAAACAAAACGAGGCGAGCCCGCGCACTTTCGCTTTGACGCAGTAATCCATCAGCCCCCGCAGATTCTCCTCCGTGTCGTTTATGAAAGGCAGAATCGGGCAAATCCAAACAACTGTGGGAATCCCCGCGTCGCGCATCGCCTCGAGAGTGCGGAAGCGTTCAAGCGTGGTCGAGACATTGGGCTCGATTATACGGCACAAATTTTCGTCGTATGTGGTCAGGGTGATCTGCACCACGCATTTCAAGTTTTTGTTGATGGCCTTCAGTATGTCCAAGTCGCGCAGTATCCGGGCGGATTTGGTCAGAATCGAGACTCCGAAGCCGTATTTTTCTATCACCTGCAGAGACCGGCGCGTGATTTGCAGCTTTTCTTCGAGATGGATGTATGAGTCGCACATCGAGCCTGTGCTTATTATGCACGGGCTTTTCTTTTTTTTCAGCTGTTCCTCCAGTATCTGCGGGGCGTTTCTCTTGACCTCTATGTTTTCAAAATCGTGGTTGATCTGATAACAATGGCTGCGGCTGTCGCAGTAGATACAGCCGTGCGTGCAGCCCCGGTACAGGTTCATCCCGTTTTGCGGCGAAATTATCGTCTTGTAATCGGCATAGTGATACATACGGCAAAAATTTAAACGCTCTCAATAAAATCTCAGAACCGAGATAACTTTGCCCAGCACCGTCGCTTCCCTGACTATGATGGGTGGCATTGAGGGGTGGCAGGGCTGCAGGCGGATGCTGCCGTCCTCGATAAAATATTTTTTCACTGTGGCTTCCTCGTCTATGAGGGCCACCACGATTTCCCCGTTGTCGGCGTAATTTCTCTTTTCGACCACGATATAGTCCCCATTCATTATACCGGCTTCCACCATGCTGTCCCCCCTGATTTTGAGGGCAAACAGCTTTGAATTCAGGTAGTTTTGCCTGTATATCGGAAAATCGAGATACCCCTCGCGGTTTTCGGCGGCGAGTATCGGCACGCCCGCGGTGACTTTCCCTATGATCGGGACCTTTATCGAAGTCCTTTTTCCGCTCGCGTCCACGTTGTCGACCCTTATGGTCCGGCTTTTGCCCGCCTCTTTCTGGATATAGCCTTTCTTTTCCAATTTTTCGAGATACGAATGGACCGTCGAAGTGCTCTTGATGTTCAGGGCGATCTTTATATCCCTCACAGACGGCGAAAACCCCTCTTTTTTTATCGTTTCGATGATAAAATCATATACTGCGCGCTCTTTGAGATTCATTTCGTTCATTTTAGTTCTCTCCCTTAATTTCTGCCTTTGTTATCTTACATGATATTATATCACAAAAATTTAATCAGAACAAGTATTTTGATTAAATTTTTGCTTTTTTAGCGAAAAATTAACAATTCTTGTAAACAACCGAAGAGAAATAATCCCCCGAAACGACATTCTCAAATCCTTCTTCTTCCAGTTCCGTGATGAGCTCGCGGATTGCCGCCAGCTGCCAGGCGACTCTCTCGTATTCGTGCTTTGCCGTGTGATGTTCTATGCTGAAAGCGCCTTTGTATCCCGAATTCACCAATCTTCTGATATACTCTTTGGCGAACGGCACCGAATCCGCCGGGATATGGGTATGCATCGCCATTTTCAGAACGGTCTCGAGCCCCTCTTCTTTTTTTCCTTCAAGGAAATTGCCGAAATGGAACAAAACCCCGTATGCGTCGTTTCCGACTGCCCTGTAGAGCCTCTCGAGAACCTGCGGGTCCCTCGAGGCCCCCCAGTGATTTTCCGTCCCCACGCGCATGCCGTTGTCTTTCGCGAAATCGGCGAGCTCTTTGTATACTCCCGCGACATAGTCGAACTCTTGGTCGGTTATCGTCTCGCGGGCCACGCCCACATCTATTCTCACGGTCTTCGCCCCGAGGATTTGGGCCGCTTTCATGTAATTGAAGGCGCCGTTACGGTGGATTTCCCTTTGGGCGGCGTCGTCGGTCCAGATATGCGGGCCGTCGACGCAAAAATTGGCGAGGGTTATGCCTTTTTCGTCCATGGATTTTCTGACTTTTTTGAGCAGCGCCTCATCGGTTTCGGATATCGGGCCCGCATTGTTCAGATTTGGCAGATAGCCGCTCCATATATCGGCGTATTCGGCGTCATACCTGAATTTCAGAGTTTCGAGGTAGGCGAAAATGTCGGTTTGTTTTTGCGCGAGGAGCCCGTGAAAAGAATACGAAGCTATCGATACCGGATATTTTTTTGCATTCATGAAAAATCTCTCCCTTTTGTTTTTTTTGTTCATTAGAATTATTTTATTTCCCGACGGCTTTTTCAAAAGCCCTCGCGTCCATGGCGAGCTGGTTGAAATCGCGCTGGAACACGCCTATGCAAGTCATGTCGCCGGGCTTTATGTTTTCGTAGGTTTCCTTAGTGTACCGCTCGAAGATTTCCTCGTATTTTTCCTGTGGCTGTTCCCTGAAAATATTGCCTCCGGCGAGAAACTTATAGGCTATGCACGGCTTTTGTATTTTTTGGATTGCGGCAAACATTTCAAATCTGTCCTCGGGGTAAAATTCTATGTCGATTTTGGTTTTGCCGGTGACAAACCCGCTGGGCTCCCCGCGCCTCCCGCGCCGCAGGTTATACAGGCAGGTCATATAAAAATCGACGCCCCAGTTTTCTTCCTCGCTTCGCAGGGCGTGCTGGGGCACATGGGTGGCGAGCCCCGTGGGCATTCCCGTTTTCTTTATCAGCTCTATGTTTTTGTGCAAGGTGTCCATGTCGCCGTTTTCTATCAGCATATCGGCCACAGTGCCCTGATGGTACGTCGCCAGCGGCGAAAGTTCCATCATCTCGTCGAGATTCTGTTCGAGCGGCGTGGGATTGTAGGGCTGAAATATGATATTGAGTTTGCCGCCCATGGAGCGGTATTTTTTCAGCGCTTTCAAAATTTCGGGCATGGCGAGCGGCAGTATGGTATCAAAGCCGCAGCGCTCGCATTCAAAATACAATTCCACGATTTTTTCCTCTGTGTAATAACTTTTCATGTCGGCGCCCGGAATGATATCATGTATATACGAATGTCCGCTGACCGGGTTGTCGCCTATGATCATGCTCGTGATTTGCGTCCCGAAAAAATCAACTTTTTTACCCATAATTTGTTTCTCCTTATATTTTAATACATATTACATACTAAACTCGACGCGCTCGGCGGGGTTCATCATGCGCGTCAAAATCGCCGCAACCTCGCTGCGCTTGATGTTCGAATCGGGGTTGCATGCGCGCGTCACCGTGTCTACCCCCTGCACAACCCCCGCTCGGTACAGCTTGTATATCGCCGATGCCTGCGCGTGCGATGCCGGTACGTCGGGTATCTTCCCGCTCGGCACCACGTTGATCGCCGCGAGGGCGTCATCGGG
>WQXD01000146.1 GCA_009785015.1 Oscillospiraceae bacterium
ATTGTTGAGCCAGCGTATTTCGGTGTACGCCGGTTCCCTGTGACCGTTATATCCGATAACCTGTATGAATCCCCAAAAAGGGACGTCATATTCAAGCGACGCTTTCCGGATTGAGAGAAGATTGGTCAAAAAGCCCCGGTAATCGTCCGAGGAAGCCTTCAGCGCCAACGGATAATAATCAAACGACAATATTTTGGGTTTTACCCGGCTCATATATTCGCCGACATATTCGTCGTAATTTTTCACGCCGAGTTGTTGCGCGCTGGCATAGTTGGGAAAAAGATTGGCAATCGTATATTTTTCTTCAGGCAGGACGCCGTCCGTACTTTTTCGTATTTCAGCCAGCTTTCCGAAGATAACCGCCGACGGTTCGTCAATCATATTGAATCCGGAGACAGCCGGATGGTCCCTGTATTTTTCCGCAACCTCCAGACATCTTTCTATTTCTTCATTCAAATCGCCTTCGCCGCTCCTGCCGACCGGCAGAGGCAATATGTAATCGACGCCGAGCATGGCGCAGACAGAAAGCACGTCGCTTAGTTTTTCGCCGTAGTCCCAAAACCCCCAAACCATGTTCATACCGGCGTCCTTTATACGCCTGTATTCGCGCTCGATATCCTGTCTGGTCTGTGTGAGATGGACGGGGGGCGTCACCCAAAGACCGACGTCGAGCCCCTTTGAGCTTTGCTCTGTCGGTATTATATCCGTTTGCTTTGCCGTATTTTCTCCGGCGCCGGCTTTGTCATTTTCTTTTTTTGAGCAAGATTGAAATGAGACTGCCAAGACGGAAAACGATAGCATGCCTATCATAAATAATATTTTTTTCATAAATACCTCCGTTTTTGATTTCAGTGAAAATATCATACCATGGAATGAAAGATAAGTCAACATCAATTTTAACGCCGCCATCTTCAGCAAGCAACGGGTATTACCCGTTTATGATATCCGAAAGCGAAAACAGTTTGACGGTTTCATCTTCCTGCGCCAATTCGGTCAGCCTTTTTGTAAAACCCGATTTTGAAAAGAGAGCGTATTCCACCGCCGTGCCTTTTTGTGCAACTGAAGAATTTTCTTTTAAACGGTCGAGGTCGGAAGTATCCATTTCGGAATTGCGAAATTTGCACTCGCCCAGGATATAGTTTTTTGATTTGGCGCAGACCGCCAAGACGTCAATTTCAGCATCGACCGCGATAATTTTTTCTTTGCCCGTATCTGTGAGAACCGTTTGATTTAATTTGCCCCACCATCTGCCCAACTTTGAAACTCGGAACGCCAATTCACCCCGCCGATTTTTCCCCCGTATAAATTCACGGCAGACCGTTTCAAAAACAGGCGAAGCGAAGTCGTTTATCTGAGGTAAAACCGCGTAGGCGAATACGCCCTCGGCATCGCCTGTTTCCAAATCCGAAAGATTGGAAAACACAAAGCTGAACCAGAAACGGAAAAAGTTATCCGTTATCCGATACAGGCCGCGCGTCGAGGTCGCCTGCTCCTTGCCGCTTGATAATACAGAAAATTCGCGCGACAGTATTCGCAATTCAATGAGATTTTTCAAATACACGCTGATTTTCGCCTTTTCGAGCTGTGTTTTCATATAAATGTCGTTTAGCTGCGTGTTGCCCAGCGCGATAGCCTCGATAACCGTATTGTATAAGGCAGGTTCGCGCAGCTCCTGACGGATTAAAAATTCAACCTCATTGTACAGGGTACAACCTTTTGTCAGCACATTTTTGACAATGTTTTCACGCAAAGGAAGCGCCGGATCAAATTGCCGGAGGTAATGGGGAATCCCTCCCAAAATTGAATATGCCAGCATTTTGTCTTCGTGGGAATAGTTCGGGAAAAACTTAACGGCGTCATCGAATGGCAGCTCATTCATTTTATAAATGCCGGTCGCGCGACCGTATAACGGTTTCTTTTCCGACAGAATCTTCTTTTCGATAAAGCTCATCGCGCTGCCGCACAGCACAATCATAACATCTTGATTTTTCAAGGTTTCATCCCACAAAATTTGCAAAATTGACGGAATGGACGGGTCGCCTTTGCACATATAGGGAAATTCATCAATGACAAGCAATTTCTTTTTATCACCGGTCGGCAGTTCCAAAACGCTTTTAAAAGCCGATTCCCAATCTTCAAAAACTTTCAGATATTTCGCCGCAGGACTACCGGCTTTTAATATACGCGCCGAAAAAGCGGCAAGTTGTTTTTCATCGGAAAGCTCGCGGCAGGAATAAAAAACGTGCGGCTTGCTTTCGCAAAACTTTTGCAAAATTTCGGTTTTACCTATACGCCGCCGACCGTACAGCACAACAAGCTGCCCGCCGGGAGCGTTATATTTGTCTTCGAAAAATTTGAGTTCCTGTTCGCGTCCGATAAACATAAATGCACCTCGTTTCTTAGAATCTCGATTATACAAATCGTGATTTGTATATATTATAGCCGATAATTTTGGATTTGTCAAGTCGTGATTTGAAACTTTTTTTATCCGCATATTTGCAAATATTAAATTAAAGGCGAAAAAAGGGACGGTTCACCGTCCCTTTTGCGCATGAATATCTGATTTAGCCTTTGTTTTCCAAGCTGCGTATCGCCGCCTGCGCCGCCGCGAGCCTTGCGATGGGCACCCTGAACGGCGAGCATGAAACGTAGGCCAGGCCCGCATCGTGGCAAAAGCCAATCGACGACGGGTCGCCGCCGTGTTCGCCGCATATGCCCAGCTTTATGCCCGGCCTCGCCTTTTTGCCGAGTTCCACCGCCATCTTTATCAGTTTGCCCACCCCCGACTGGTCGAGGCGCACCGTTGGGTCGGCTTCGAATATCTTCGCGTCAAAATAGTCTTCGAGTATCCTGCCCGCGTCGTCGCGGCTTAAGCCGTATGTCATCTGTGTAAGATCGTTTGTGCCAAATGAAAAAAACTCGGCTTCGGTCGCAATCTCGTCGGCGAGCAGCGCCGCCCTGGGTATCTCTATCATCGTGCCCACCTGATAGGCTAAAGCGGCGAATTCGGCTCCGGCGCCTTTGATGATGGCGTCGGCTGTTTCGACTATGATCTTCTTGACGAATTTGAGCTCCGTCAGATCGCATATGAGCGGTATCATGATTTCGACGCCGGTCAGTTTTTTGACGTTTATCGCCGCCTCGATGATCGCGCGCGTCTGCATTTTGGCGATCTCGGGATATGAAACCGCCAGGCGGCAGCCGCGGTGGCCCATCATCGGGTTGATTTCATGCAGCGATTCGATGACCGCTTCGAGCTCGCCCACATTCATTTTCAGCTCTTTCGCCAGCGCCGCTATGTCGTCGGCCTTATTCGGCAAAAATTCGTGGAGCGGCGGGTCGAGCAGCCTGATTGTGACCGGGCGGTCGCCCATAACCGCGAATATCCCCTCAAAATCGCCCCTCTGCATCGGCAGCAGCTTTTCGAGCGCGGCCTGTCTCTGTTCAAGCGTTTTCGCCACTATCATCTCCCTTATCGCGGGTATCCTGTCGGGTTCGAAGAACATGTGCTCGGTTCTGGTGAGGCCTATGCCCTCCGCGCCGAATTCGACCGCCTTCGCCGCGTCAACGGGTGTGTCCGCGTTTGTCCTGATGAGCAGCGTTCTGTATTTGTCGGCCCAAGACATGAATTTTTCAAAATCGCCCGTGATTTTGCTTTCAATCGTCGGAATGCTGCCTATATACACATTCCCCGTCGAACCGTCGAGCGAGATATAGTCGCCTTCGTTCACTTTTTCGCCGTGCAGCATGAAGTATCTGCCCTCTTCGTTGATTTCGATGTCGCCGCAGCCGCAGACGCAGCATGTGCCCATGCCCCTCGCCACAACCGCCGCGTGGCTCGTATTCCCGCCGCGCACCGTCAAAATCCCTTCGGAGGCGTGCATACCCTCGATATCCTCGGGGGAAGTCTCAAGGCGCACCAAAATCGCTTTTTCCTTCTTGTCGTTTACCGCAGCCACGGCGTCCGCCGCCGTGAAATATACTTTTCCGCAGGCCGCCCCGGGCGACGCGTTCAGGCCTTTGCCCGCCACTTTCGCCGCTTTTAAAGCCGACGGGTCAAACTGCGGATGAAGCAAAGCGTCCAATTGTTTTGCCTCGACTTTTTGGATCGCTTCTTTTTCGGTGATCATGCCTTCCCCGACCAAATCCACCGCGATTTTGAGGGCGGCGGCGGCGGTGCGCTTGCCGTTTCTGGTCTGGAGCATGTATAATTTTTTGTTTTCTATCGTAAATTCCATGTCCTGCATGTCTCTGTAGTGCCCTTCGAGTTTGTCCGCGATCTGCACGAACTGGCTGTACGCCTCGGTCAGAACTTCCTTCATCTGGTCGATATTCTGCGGGGTCCTGATGCCCGCGACCACGTCCTCGCCCTGCGCGTTGGTCAAAAATTCGCCGTACAGCTTCTTTTCGCCTGTCGCGGGGTTGCGGGTGAAGGCGACTCCCGATCCGGAAGTATCGCCCATGTTCCCGAATACCATCGCCTGGACATTTACCGCGGTGCCCCATGAGCCGGGTATCTCATTCATTCTCCTGTAGACGATCGCCCTTTCGTTGTTCCACGACCGGAAAACCGCCTTGACCGATTCTATCAGCTGCGCTTTGGGGTCGGAGGGGAAGCCGAAACCTTTTTGTTTTTTGAAATAATCCTTGAATATCTTGACCATTTCTTTCATGTCGCCCGCGTCCAATTCGTTGTCGTGTTTGACGCCTTTTTTGGCTTTCATCTGGTCTATGAGATGTTCAAACGAGCTTTTCGGGACGTCCATGACCACGTCTGAAAACATCTGTATAAATCTCCTGTATGAGTCGTAGGCGAACCTTTCGTTGCCGGTGAGTTCTGCCAGCCCCGCCACCACTTCATCGTTGAGCCCGAGGTTCAGTATGGTGTCCATCATGCCGGGCATCGACGCCCTCGCGCCGCTTCGAACCGAGACGAGCAGCGGATTTTTTACATCCCCGAAGGTTTTTTGGGTGATCTTTTCCATTTTTTCGATATAGCGGTGAATTTCTTCCTCGATCTCGGGGGCGATTTTTTCACCGTCTTCATAGTAGCGGGTACAGGCTTCGGTGGAAACCGTGAACCCCTGCGGGACCGGCATCCCCAAATTTGTCATTTCGGCCAAGTTCGCCCCTTTGCCTCCGAGGAGCTCTTTCATCGAACCGTTGCCTTCTTCGAACAGGTACACGTATTTTTTTGCCATATGACGATTTTATCCTCCTGAATTTCCTGAATTTTATTTTCACAACGCCTAATTATACCACAAAAATATGTAAATTTGTGAGATTACTCACAAATTTTACAAAAAGTTTATACTTTGCCTCAAAACAGCTTCAAAATTTCGAAAAGCGCGTTGGAGGAAGCCATATAGCGGATCATTTCGCGCTCGTCTCTGTACATATGCCTCGCCAAATTCAATTTTACCGCTTTGTGCACAGTTGTTTTTTTATCGGAGAAATATATGCCCACCCAGACAAGCCCCACGGGCTTTTCCTCGCTTCCGCCGCCGGGGCCCGCGATTCCGGTTGTGGATACCCCGATATCGGCGCCCAGCTTTTTTGCCGCCCCTTCGCACATCTCAAGCGCCGTTTGCTCGCTGACTGCGCCGTATTCCGAAAGCGTTTTTTCGCTCACGCCCAGCTGGCTCATTTTCACGCTGTTCGCATAGGAGATGACCCCTCCGAGATAGACCTTTGAGCTGTCGGCGATTTCCGTGAGCCTCTTGCCCACAAGTCCGCCCGTGCAGGATTCCGCGGTGGCCAACGTGAGCTTTTTTTCGCGCAGTTTTGAAACCACGGCGTTTTGCAGCGATTTTACATCAGTGCCATAGATAAAACCGCCGATTTCGCCCTCTATTTTTTCAATGGCGGGGGCAATCAGCTCCAAGCATTCGCCCTCATTTGAGCCAAAGGCGGTCACGCGGAGCTCCACTTCGCCCTCTTTGGCGTAGGGGGCGATTGTGGGGTTTGCCGAATTCTGCATCATTTCCTTCAGTTTATGCTCCACCTGCGATTCGCCCATGCCGAAAATATGCAGCGTTTTTGAGAGCAGCATTTTGCCGCTCTGTTTTTTTGACAAGAAAGGCTTGACTTCCTCGCGGTACATTGGTTCCATTTCCCTCGGCGGCCCGGGGAGCATTATCACGGTTTTGCCGCCGCTTTCAACCGCGAGCCCGGGCGCGGTGCCGTAATTGTTGCAAAAGACCGTACAGCCCTCGGGCATCATCGCCTGTTTTTCGTTGTTCGGCGTCATTTCGCGGTTAAATTGCGCGAAAAACTTTTTCAGCCGCTCGGCGGACGGCGCGTGCATTTCCATTTTCAGCCCGAAAGAAGCGGCCACGGTTTCCTTTGTCAGGTCGTCGTATGTGGGCCCCAGCCCTCCCGTGATTATCACGATGTCCGAGCGCGAAAGAGCGTAGGCGAGGCTCTCCTTCAGCCGGGCGGCGTTGTCGCCCACCACCGACTGATGATAGGTGAATATGCCGGCCGCGGCGAGTTCGCGGCTCAGAAAGGCCGCGTTTGTGTTTACAATATTGCCCAGCAGCAGCTCCGTGCCCACGCATAAAATTTCAGCAGTCATGTATATCTTCATCCCTTCTTTAAAACATGTGTTTTGGTTCCAAGTATATGATACTCGATTTTTTTGTATTTTGCAAGCCTAAATTAAAAAAAACCGATATTTACAAATAGTTCACAAAAAAGACAAGAATTTTATAGCTACATGATGTAGTATATATATTGTAGCTACAACATGTAGTTTAAAGGAGGGGGTATCTGTCACTTATGGAAGATTTGCAGGATGCGTCAAATGCGGAACTTGAAATAATGCGGATTATATGGCAATCAGGCGGCGAGATCACCGTCAAGGTGCTTTTGAGTAAACTGTGCGCCGCGGGTAAATCATGGAAATCGAGCACGGTGGTGACCTTTTTGTCGAGATTGGTCGAAAAGGGCATGCTCACCGCTGTAAAGGACGGGCGCAACAACCGTTACGCGGCCGCCATATCGGAAAAAGAACTGCGCGAAAGGCAGACACATTCTTTTTTGAAAAAAATCTACGACGGAAACGCGAAGGAACTTGTGGCGGCGCTTTTAAAACACGAAAAACTCACAAAGGACGATATCGAGGAATTGAGCGTATTTTGGCGGGAAGGGGAAATGGGAGAATGAACGATATATTCATATCTGTTTTATTGACCTCGGCGGCGGCATCGCTTGTGGGAGTGCTGCTGTTGGTTTTCAAGCCTTTGTACAGAGGCAAACTCACCAAGGCGTGGCAGTATTACATTTGGCTGATTGTTTTGGCGAGGCTGCTTGTTCCATACTCGCCCGCGATAAAAATGCCAATGCCCGAAGCAAAACCGCCGCAAAAATTTGACGCGTCCGTGACCGCAGATGCAGACACGGCATATGCAAACGCGCCCGAAGCGGCGGAAATGGAAAATGAAAAAAATGAAAATATAACGCAAACGACAGGCGCCGATTTGCCCGTGACGCCGTATATGTATTCAGACGAAGCACCCAAAGCGGCAAAACCGCCGAAGCAGGATTACAGTCCGGGCAAATTCGACTTAGTCACCTTGGATTTTGCCGGCAAATATTTGTGGGTGATATGGATCTTTGCGGCGGCGGCGCTTTTCGCGTTAAAAACCGCGTCATATTTGAGATATGTCAGCCGCGTAAAAAAGTCGGCGCCAAGGATCGCGGATGAGCATATTTTATCGGCTTACGCGGAAATCTGTGGCCTTTTGAAAATCAAACGCGCGCCGGAAATTTACGCGGGCGACGTGTCTTCGCCCATGCTCATCGGCGTTATATGGCCCGTGATCATTCTGCCGCGCGATTACCGGCGGACGGATGAATCGGCAAAACTCATTTTAAAACACGAGCTCACTCACTTTTTGCGCAAGGATACCGCCTTGAAATGGCTCACGCAAATGACCGTATGCATACACTTCTTCAATCCCCTTGTGTATGTATTCGCAAAGGAAATATCGAAAAATTGCGAACTCTCCTGCGACGACGCGGTGCTTGACACGATGGAAGCCCTCAAAACCCGTTCATACGGCGACGCCCTTATCGCAGTTGCCGGAATTGCATCGGATAAAAAGGGCGCTTCCGCCGCCGCGATGATGAGCAGCGAGGGAAAGTTTTTGAAAAAAAGATTGGAGGCAATCATGTCAAAAAAGAAAAATATCAAAAAACACAGCGTTATATCCCTGTTTACGGCCGCTGTCGTTTTGGCTTTGGCCGTGTTTTCGGGCTGCGCGCTTTCGGGAGTAAAGCCAAATTATGAGCCGCAGAACGGCGCCGCGGCAAATGCCCCCTTTGAGCAGCAGAGAGAAACCTTTGAAACCGCCCCCATTCGCGTCAACAGCGGACTCGGGAAAATAGTCGGCATATATTCCGACGCCAGCAGTTACGGAGCCATTGACGAGGACGGAAAAGTGTATGTATGGGGCAGCGCCCCTGCGCCCCGGGATTTGCCTCCCATCCAAAAAATCGCTTTTTGCGATTACGGCGTGATCGCGCTGGGCGAGGACGGGAAATTATACGGCTGGCGCACGGAATTATCTCGGCTTACAGACGGCGATGACACTGGGGCGATGGGTTTTTTGAGCGATACATACAAAGATATGACATTTACGGACATTGCCGCAGGGGGATATAATACGACCGCGGTTTCGTCCGATGGCAAGGTGTACGCGTGGGATGGGAAAAAGCAGGGAGACCAGAAAGGCGTTCCCGCCGGCCTGCCGCCGATAGTGTCGATTTACCGCAGCATATACGCGACCACCGCGCTGGACGCCGATGGAAATGTATACAGATGGGGAAACATAAACGCAAACAGCAGGCAGGAGTTCGACGGTGTTACGGCCCGTATGGTCGCCCCC
>WQXD01000147.1 GCA_009785015.1 Oscillospiraceae bacterium
GTCGAGATATTTCGTCTGCATTTCTATCGACGGCAAAAACACTTCGTTGAACATTTTCGGGGATATCATATAGGCGAAATCGTTTTGAGCCGCGTAAAATTTGCCCGGCGACCACAGATTAAACCAGCAGGTTGAGCCCTGCGCCCCGTCTTTGGTTATGGAATACGTATCATCGTATATTTCGAGCCACTGGCGCATGAGATATTGGTCGAATTCGCGGACGTACTCCGGGCATTCCGCCATGTCGTACAGAAGCTGCTCCGTGCCTCGAATGGCGGCGAGCGTATCGCCGCACGCGCCGAATGCCATATTGCTCGGAATGCACTTGCCCTCGCTCTTACGCACCGCAAAACGGCGCACCTCCCGCCCGAACTTCCACCATTTATTATTTTCTTTGTCGATTGTCAGCCGCCTGTAGTCGTGGTCGGTAAGCTCGCCGTCAGCGATCAAAGGCTCTGCCCAGCCCGTGTCCTCTTTCAGGGTCACGTTCGCGCCAAGGTATGTAACGTGCCCATCGCAGCCGGGAAAGCCGGGATTCCAGTCGGGGAACGCTTCCCCTCCATAATACGTCGCTTTCAGCCTGTATTCGTTTAAAGCGGCGAGGTAGCCGAAATCGAGCCACCTGTCCTCCACCTTTTCGGGCAGCGGAGGGGGGACGTCGTTTGCCGCGTTTTTTGCGGGTGCGGTGACGCCTATCGCGCACCTGCCGAAATATTCGTGTTCCCACCATGCGAGATAATTTTTCTTCGTGTCTTCCCAATCGGGTTTATACAGCAAATCCATTTCAAAATCCCCCGTAATTTCCGTTTTTCACTTTTGCCGCCCTTTGCCGAGTTCGCGGCAATGCTTATAAAATAATTCCAAATTGCCTTCGGGTATGTCCGGCGACAGATAGCTTGCCGTAGCGAGGCATAAACCGGGATGAGGCCATTCGTCAAGCACCCTTTCGACTTCTTTTTTTATGGCGACCTTATCTGTTTTCAGCAATACATCGATTACCGAGCATGACCCCCATAATATCAGCGGATCGCCGTTTTTGGCGCGCAATTTTGCCACGTCTCTTATTTTTGTACCACATTCCTCTTGAAACCCCTGAAAACCCGCCATGCCTATATCTATCAACGGAGAAAGCATGTCGTTCATATTGCCGTCGCTGTGCCATATCAGTTTAAACCCGGAATCGACAAGGGGCCTCACGGCATAATCGAGCTTGGGGAAATACAGTCTGTCCATCATTGCGAGAGAAACCATATTCCCGCGCTGGTCGGTCACATCCGTTCCCAGATAAGCGATTCTCGGCCAGTTGAGCCTTTTTGCGGCTTCCACGACGCATTCGTTGTGTATTCTCGCCGCTTTGGCGCACGACGTCCAGTACCTTTCAAAAAGGTCCGGGTATAAGGCGAGCGTTATGAAAAATCCCTCGTAGCCGTATTCACCGTAGGGAAAGTGTATGATCGAGGGCCCGCAGTGATCCATGCCGAATATCCAAAGCAGGTCTTCCCCCATTTCTTCCTGCGTTGCTGTCTGATAGCGGCAAATATAATCGACGAATTGCTCCCTGCCGCGTTCCAGTTCGGCGAGGTTCGCGTCGTTTGTCCGGATAAAGAGCTCCATATGTTTTGCAACCATGTCCGGGTCGTTCCACTGCGTCTCGTAGTCGGCAGTCCAATGCCCGGATGCCTGAATTTTTGGCGGAAACCATTTCTGTATGAAAAAATCCATGCCCACCATTGCCGAGGCTTTATAATGCGCTCCCGGCTGGTTCGCCCAATATTCGTCCTCCGTCAGCCCGGTGAGTTTCATGACAAACTCCGGCGATCCGAAACCGTTTGCCATAATAGGCAGACGGTCGGTCATTTCGAAATTCATCGCCAGTATTGCCCGTTCCCGGCCTCTCATCTCGCTCATATTTTTCACTCCCCGAAATAACCCAGCTTCCGCCAGTCATTTCTGGCCTTTTCATAATCGGCTTCCGTAATCCCGCGCGCTGCGGTACCGGCAGGTGCGGAAGGCGTCACCCGCTTGTCTTCGCTGAAATGGGGAAAAGGATTGAAGGTGTCGTTTTCGTATTCGGCGCGGGCTTTTTCATCGGCAAAGTCGGGTATTTCAAGAGGTATGCCGCCCTGCAGAACGCTCTTCCACGCCACAATACCCACGGAAGAAAGCGCCACAGACTTATACAGGTCAAAGAACGGCTGCGTATTTTCACGCACGCAGTTGATAAAATGATACATGACCCAAAAATCTCCGCCGCCGTGCCCCGCTTTTTCCGCGAGCTCGGCGTTGTCCGGCCATTGCGCGGCATAGATTTTTTCCGTTTGCTCCCCCTCGGGGATATTCCAGCGGTTGTATGCGAGGCGCACGTTGTTTTGGTTGCCGCGTACAGTTTCCGCTGCTCCTTTCGTGCATGCGAGGCGGTACCAGTTCCCGTGCCCGGCGAAGGAAGCGCACCCGGTCACGCGGAATATCGCGCCGTTGTCCATCGTGCACAGCATAATGGCGGCGCCGTCTGAATTATTGCGCACCGTTCCCTCGTAGAGTTCGGGGGCGTACATGGCGAGCGCGTTCACTTTTTTGGGAACCGCTCCCGTCATATACATGAGCGGCGCCAATGAATGCGTTACATAATAAGAGACGGGGATCCAGTTGCGCCAGTGATATTTTCCGGGGGAGAGATTGTTGTAATCTTCGCGCGGGCAGGGGTGCACATATTCGCCCTCGGCGTATAAAACACGCCCCAAAGTCCCGCCCCGGTAAAGGCGGGCAAGTTCAAGATTCGCGCACATGAACGGATAATTTTCGGCGAGCGAAAAGATTTTTCCGGATTTTTCCGCCGCGCGGCAAATGGCCGCTCCTTCGGCCAATGTGACATTGCAGGCAGTTTCGGTTAAAACGTGTACCCCGGCCGCAAGGGCTTTGATGGCATATTCCGCGTGTTCGTCGTAATAGTTGCACAATACCGCCGCATCCATCGGATGGCATATGAACTCGTCAAAGTCCCTGTACCAACGGATGTTCTCCGGACAGTTGCCTTTTACCGCCAAAAACGCATCCTCGCTTTTATCGCATACCGCCGAGACTTCCGCGCCCGCGTCCCGCGCGGCCATGATAAAAGCGCTGCCCCGCCGCAAACCGAACACGCCGATTTTTATCTTACTATCCATATCCACAATATTTTCCTTTTCTTGATTCTATTTTTATTCGGTATTTATCATATCACAGAACTTACCGGATGTCAACTGTTTTTAATTTGGTCCGCGATTTTACGGTTTGTTCACAATCATAAATGAAATTCTGCTTGCTTTTTTCTCGGTATCGTGATATACTGTTTTAAAATGAGGGGGATTTGATATGTTTGTTTTATATTTATACCTGATAAAAGACAGCGACGATAATTGCTCCGTTCAAGCGGATAACGGCGGGACGTTGCGCGGAGCTTAATCAGGAGGGATAAATCCTTCCGAGGTTCGTCGGTAATATGGCTTATGAAGCGTAGCTTTGCCTATGCTTTTGGTGGGATGCCGTTTTGCCGACCGAACAAAAAAACAGATTAGGCACACAGGCTGCGGGCGGTTTCGTTCGCAGCCTTTGATATTTGCGGGGCATTGTTTTTATACCCCGTGCGCGGAAGGCTGATGAGGGCTTTCCGTTATTTTTATTTGGAGGAGAAAACTATGGCAAACACATTGAACATCGGCATCGTCGCTCATATTGACGCCGGCAAAACAACCCTTACCGAGCATATTCTTTTTGAAAGCGGTGTAATACGCACAAAAGGGCGCGTAGACCATGCCAGCACCGTTACCGACGACTTGGCAATCGAGCGCAGGCGCGGAATCACCATCAAAGAAAAAACGGTATCATTCAATTGGGGCAGCATCAAAATCAACCTGCTGGACACTCCCGGCCATGCCGATTTTCTTTGCGAAGTGGTCAGGGCGTTCCACGTGCTGGATATCGCCGTTTTGGTGATATCCGCCAAAGAAAGCGTACAGCCCCAGACGGTCGCCATTTACAATCTGCTGAAGAAAATAGGGCTTCCTGTCGTTATATTCATCAACAAGCTGGACCGGGCGGGCGCCGATGTGGAGCGCGTCCGCAAAGATATTGCGGCGTTGGGCATTAAGCATGCCATGATGCGCTTCGCCGGCGAATCTTTGTCGGTTGAGCATTGGAGCAATAATGCCGGATATGCGGAAGATAACCTGCTGACGCTTTTGGAATTTGACGATGATATCATCGCCGGATTTGAAAGCGGTGAAAGCGGTCACATGGTTGACGATATAATATACAAATTCACCGCCGAGAATAAAATCGTCCCCGTTTTCATCGGGGTCGCTTTGCAGGGCATAGGAGTCAAGGATTTATTGGACGAATTAGTCCGCATACAGCGGCACGTCCGTATTTTGCCGCAGGACGCGCCCGCTTCCGCCATTATTTACAAGATAAATTTCAACGAGCGGCGGGAGCGCAAAATCTATTTCCGCATGTACGCCGGAACCATTCGGGTGCGTGAAAAATATGGCGTGGCGCAAAAGCCGGACGATTTCCCCGAAATCCAAATCAAAACCCTTGAAACGGTCAGCGGAGCGAAATTGGCGGCAGCAGACCACGTGTCCGCGGGAGAAATAGGCGTACTCACCAATGTGGACGATTTACGGGTGGGTGATATTATCGGCGTCCGCTGCGACGGCATACGGACCGTAGACGCAGTGAAGCCTATTTTTTCCGCTGACGTTTTCCCTGTAAAACGCATGGACAAACAGCGGCTTTTGGACGCTCTGGCCGAGATGAACCTTGAGGACGGGCAATTGGACTTCACCATAGACGATAAATCCCAAATCACAATCAAGCTGTTCGGGGAAATTCAAAAAGAATTTATAAGAACCCAGCTGCAGGATAAATACGGCATAGAAACCGAATTTTCAAACACACGGACGATTTTCAAGGAAACGCCCGTCGGCACGGGCAGATCGGGGCCGGGATTTCTTGAGTTTACAGTCGAGCCGCTGCCGCGCGGAACGGGCGTGAGTTATGAATATAACAGGGGCGTTGGCATAACGGGCGGCTTAACCAAGCAGATGCACGCCGCCGTACAGGAAAGCGCGTTGGCGAGCCTGATACCAAGCGCTTTGATAGTCGCTGACAGAGGCGAAGGGGTGCCGTTCAGGCCCGGCGCGCAAGGCTGGGAAGTTGTGGATATCCGGGTCATATTTGACGCTTGCAATATGCCCGGAGGCCCAAGGCCATCGGCAGGCGCGTTCAGAGGCGAAGCGCCGTGGGCATTAAAGCAAGCCATACAAAACGCGGGCACGCAGGTTCTGGAGCCGATTTATTATTATCAGATTGTCGTCCATGCGGACTTTTGCGGCAAAACGGTGAGCGAAATTGAAAATCACCGCGGCAATGTCGTTTCCATAGAAGACAGCGGCGCCTATGTAAAACTCTCCGGCAAGCTGCCGGCCCGTATGTATCAGGAATTTCTGCGTGAATTCCAGCCGCTGACAAAAAATATGGGCAGTTTTGATACGATCAGAGTCGAATATGAACCGTACAGCGGGGAATAGCCGAAAAAAAACATTACTCGAATTTATTGAAAACGTCGATTATTTTATCTATGGCGGCCTCAACTTTCGGGATTATCGATTCAATAACGGACCCAAACGGCTTATCGTTGTTTACACAGTCGGCAAATTTGTCGTATATGCTGCCCCAGTTGTAGATATAACCAAAATCATATCTCTGGTTTTCGTAAATTATATCGAGCATTTGAACCGAATATTCATCCCGCGTAAATTTGGTTTTCAGCGTCACGTCGTACTGCGCGGGAGTCGATGTGTATCTGCCCGCCGCCCCGAGCGCTTCGATAATCATACCCGTGCGCTCGAGATCGGGATTGGTTTTCGGCACAACCACCACAGAACTGCACCATGTCTGCGCAAAAGAATAATATTCGGTTTGCGCCGTATCCAATTTCGGCAACGGAAGTATCCCGTAATCATAATCCATGTCACGGTACATAACCACATTTGAAGCCGTCTGCGGAATTATCATGGCGCGGGCATTTTTAAATATCGGAACTTCGTCATAAGTGGAATAGCCTTTTTTCATATATAAGTCCTGGGTGCTGTATATCTGGGTCAGTTTCTGGACTGCCGATATGCTTCTCTCGTCGCCTGTTGCCACATAAGGGTTGCCGTTTTGTATTCCGATCAGGCTGCAGTCCATACTTTTTAAAAATCCCATACACGCAAGCCATTCGGAAAACAGGCCGTACTGGTCGTCTGAGGTCATTTTTCCGTCGTTGTCCAAATCCTTGGTCTGGCCCTTTATTACGTTATATAATTCGTCAATCGTCCAGTTTCCGGCGAGTACGGTCTGATACGGCAGCAAAATGCCTGCGTCTTCAAACAATTTTTTGTTGAACATCAGCAAATATGGGCTCAGTACATTGCGGGGCGTTATATCTCCCACGGGAAAATAGAATTTGCCGTCTATCATCAAGTCGTTGATTGCGTATTTGCTCCACCACGAATTATTCAGGTCGACGTTCGGGAAATTTGAAAAATCCCATATCGCTCCGGTTTCGGATAACGCCTTACCGGATACCTGGAGATCGACTATTGCAAAATCAAACGCGTTATCGCCGGCAAGAACGGATTTTTTTGTCGTCTGCGACATCTGATTCATATCGTCAATCAGCACATATTTTAAATTTATATTGTAATAATCGGTTACGAGCTGGTCCCGTTTTCTCAGACTGTCGTCTATGATTTCTCCGGTATCTTCTTCATAGGGAACCTGCTGCGATTCGAGCGTTTCATTTATGCGGTTTGACGTATAAACGGTAAAAGTATAGCCGTTATAGTTCTCTTTCGGCAGCTTCGACAGGACCGATTCCGGCGTCTGACTTTCTTCCGGTTCATTGGTCTGTTGACCGGAATCATCTCCGGAAGAAACCGGTTCTCCGGGTGATGACACATCATTTGTTTTGGCGGCGTCGCAGGACGGAAATAAGATAACAAAAATAAATACGGAAATCAACAGCAATACCGGTTTTTTGTTTTTCATATACATATATACATATCTCCCATTTTTGTATTCACGAAATTTATCGGCATTATAGCATAAATTGCCGGGAAAATCAATCTTCTTTTGTAAAATTTCTCAAAATATCGGTTGATTTTTCCGCTTTTTTATTGTATAATCAGAATAGTGCTGTACGAATAAAAGAGCAAAGGGAAAATGAAAAATGAGAAAACTGGTTACAATTCAAAAAATATCAAACATCAAGCCCATAGAAGGAGCCGACGCAATCGAACTCGTTTTGATAATGGGTTGGCAATGCGTCGCCAAAAAAGGCGAATTCAATCAGGGGGATTTGTGCGTGTATTTCGAGGTGGACAGTTATCTTCCCATCGCCGAACGCTACGAATTCCTGCGTAAAAGCAGTTATCGCAATAACGAATTCATGGGGGCGGGATTCAGGGTTAAAACTATAACTTTGCGCGGCGAATTATCGCAGGGATTGGCCCTGCCCATGCAGGCGTTCCCCGAAATAGGCGGGAAATCCATCGGTGATGATGTCACCGAGCTGCTGAACGTCCGAAAGTGGGAAATGCCGGAAGTCGCGGGTTCATCGGGGATTGAAATCGGAGATAAGCCGTTCGGCATTCCTACCACCGACGAAACCCGCGTGCAGTCGATGACGGAAATCATCGACGAATTCCGGGGCAAGCCGTATTACGTCACGACAAAAATGGACGGAACTTCCTGCACGATATACGTCAAGGGCGGTAAAGTCGGCGTATGCGGACGCAATATGGAATACAAAGAGGACGCCGGCTCCTGCGCCATGTGGGCGTGGGTTTACAAAACCGGCTTAAAGGACAAGCTGACCGCTCTTGGCGAAGATATTGCGATTCAAGGCGAGTTTTGCGGCGAGGGCATTCAAAAAAATCCGCTCAAATTAATGGAGCCGAATCTTTTCGTATTCGATGTCATGGAGTTGGGAAGCGGCGGCTATACCAAGAAGCATGGTTTTGACGGTATAAAGGATTATTGCGGCAAATTCGGACTTGATATGGTTCCCATTGAGGAAGTCGGCGAATCGTTTTGCTACACGCTTGACGAACTTCTCGAAAAAGCGAAAGGCAAATATCCGAGCGGCCGTGATAAAGAAGGCATTGTAGTCCGTACCCGTGAGTATGGGCGCAGCGACGCGCTTCAGCACAAGATGTCGTTCAAAGTCATCAATAATGATTTTTTGAAGAAGGAAAAGGATTAGTATGTTTATCATGGTAGAGGCCGCGCATGATAAAAACACTCAAACGGAGGAAAAAGGACATGTATGTAGGAAACAAAAACCATATAGACGTAACATCAAGCCAATTCGCGGATTTTATCGAAAACGGCAACTTATATATCGATAAAACGGCATTTATAGAGCATATACTGCAGGACAGGAACAGAGTATTGCTGTTCACGCGGCCGCGGCGAATGGGGAAGTCGCTGAACATGAACACGCTGGCTGCGTTTCTGGACTGCAAGAGAGACACGGCGCAGTTATTTTCGGGGCTGTACATAGAGGGCAGCGAAAAGTTTGGCGAAATCAACAAATACCCCGTGATATACCTGAGCTTCAAGGATTACAGGATCGACAGCTTCAAAAAGCTGCTGCGCTGGGATATAATAAAAACAATGAAAAAATATTTAAGCCCCGAACAATATGGAAGTATATTGACCGATTATATAAATGATAAAAATGATTACGAGCCGAAAATTTTAAAAGAACTAACGGAAGTGTTGTCGGATATATACGGAGTAAAGCCGTATATATTGATAGACGAATACGACA
>WQXD01000148.1 GCA_009785015.1 Oscillospiraceae bacterium
AAAAACAGGGGCAATCGGCGGAAAGCTGATAGCGAAAAAAAGAGGATTTTTTGGGCCAAAAAAGAGCGTCCTCTTGGAAAGCGGAAAAGGCGTGGTAAAATGGGGGAAAAGTGGCAAAAAAAGGTCCATTTTATGGGGGTAAATTCGGGTAAGGGTTGCGCAGCCTTATTTCCTCGCAAGGGGATTGAAACTCTTGCAGTTCACGGATTTCATCTTTTACTTCGTCAGTTGCGCAACCATATTTCCTCATAGGGGGATTGAAACGGATATTCCCCATTATCGAAGATAACGGAAGTTTCTTTTTTTCGTTGACGACGGAAAAACACATAAAAGTATAATCAATGTCAGGCGACGATAGATCAAGTGTAAAAATAGGAGATACAGATGGCATGACGACAATTACAAGCGTAAAACCCATTGATTTCAATGATAAAACGGCAATAACAAACGAAATTGAAAAATTCGCTGAAAAGTATGCTTATGCAGATGTTGAACACGCACTTGAAATATCGCCGGATGGAAATGCTTATATTTTAAAAGGCGAAAAGGGCAACGTAAATTCCGAAATAATAGGTCAAGGAGCATTAAAAAGCAGCATAAGTATACATAATCATCCTGTAGAAATTGGAAAAGATAAAAGCGATTCATTTGGTCTTAAAGATATAAAATTTGCCAATGAAAATCAACAGGGCAAACAATATCTCGTATCGGGAACGCGCAGAGATGCTTTTGAATTCACAGAATATTATCCGATTAATCAAATTGAACCTGCGTGGGATGCGGCAAGATATGCAATGTGGAAAATTCATAAAGCAAATGATACAGAGGTGATTTTTGAACAAGAAGATATTTTGCGGGAATTAGGAAATTATTTGAAAGGGTTTAAGTTTTATGAAAACGTATGAATCGGAACGTAAAGAATTACATGATTGGATAGATTTGAAAAACAAAGAACAATATGAGGCAGAAAAAAAAGACGCAACACGGGGCCGAGATGGTCCGTTAGTTCACGAGCGTCGCAAAGTGGTTGACGAATATAATCGCAGGCTCGGAGAATTAAAACAGAAGTATAAGCGCATATAGCAGTATACTGAAGCAATTAACGGAAAAGTCGTTTACTGTAATTATTACGATGACTTGTAAAGGCAGCGCTTTCATTGCCGCGTATACCGGGCGAAAACAAATAAAATTCGCCTAAAAACACAAAAAAGGGGGTTATCCATCAAAATGATGGAAAACCACAAACTTCAATCGGCACCGGAACATATAACCAAAAGGAGAAAAAATATTCATGGACACAACGCTATATCCGAATTATCCGAATGCCTATTACTGCGGCTATGAAGACGATGAAATATCCATAGAGGATTTTGAAAGTTTTGTGAAACACCCTTTCAACAAGGACAAAACATTCGAACTCATCGACGGGCGCATTGTTTTGATGGCGGGAAACGCAAGTCTGAACCACCAGAGAATTGTCAGGGAGTTGTTTAAAAAAATAGATATTTTTTTGGAAGGGCAGCCATGCGAAGTATTCTTTGATTTCAACCTATATCTGTACAATACGGAACTCGGAAAATGCGTAAACATATATCAGCCTGATATCATGGTTTGCTGCGATGCGGATAAAATAACAAAAAGAGGGTATGAGGGCGTTCCGAGTCTGATCGTCGAAGTGATAAGCAAATCCACCGGCAAATACGATTACAAAAACAAACGCGAAAATTATATCAATTACAACGTCAAAGAATATTGGCTTATAGACCCGGTAAAAAACAAAATAATTGTTTACGTAAACGACGATGCAAAATCGAACGCCGGTATAAACGAATATACATTCTATGATACAGTCGAATCAAATGTTTTCCCGAATTTGTCAATAAACTTTATCGAAGTGTTGGAAAAGTTGGAAAAATCGGAATTGAGATGGTTTAAAGAGCCGTGAAACTTTACTTAATTTTAAAAACAATTTCCGAACGCGCGAAAACACCGGTTGACAAACGATCATATTTGCGGTATAATGGAAATGGATAACAGCCCAAATCCAAGTTTCAAAGGGAGATTAGATTATGGCGATGGAATTGCATGAAAGATTGAAATCATTGCGCGAAAACAAAAAACTGACCAAAACAAAATTGACCGAACGGCTGAAAATACCGTACACCACATATAACAACTGGGAGATAAGCGCCAGCAAGCCGCAGATACCGGATTTGTGCATGCTCGCCGACTTCTACGGCGTCACTGTGGATTATCTCGTGGGGCACAGCATAAAAGAGCTGCCCGTTACGGAAGCGCAGGCGATGCTGCAAAAATACGGCAGATTGTCCGACAAGCAGCGGCGGCTTGTCAATGTGCTTATGGACAGCATAGTCATCATCGAAAACGAAAATGAACCGCCCGAATCAAACGCCGTCATATCCGCTGTTCCGCTCACCCGGAAAATACCGTTGTTCGGCCAGCCCGCGTCGGCGGGAGCCGGCGTGTATCTCGACAGCGACGACGCGGAAATGCTGAGTATTTTGGATATACCGGAATACCGCGAGGCCGATATGGCAATCCGCGTAAACGGCGACAGCATGACGCCCGGCTACAAAAACGGGGATATCGTGCTTGTGAGAGCGCAGCCTTTTTTGGATATAGGGGATATAGGCGTGTTCATATACAACGGCGAAGGTTACATAAAAAAGCTCGAAAGGGAAGGGCTTGTTTCGCTGAACCCGAAATACGCGGCCATACGAGTAAACGAACTGGGCTCATTTGAGACTGTGGGCAAAGTATTGTGCGTAATCTGACGCCCGGCGCGCATTTGCCCTCACTTCACTTCTCTATAAACACCGTGCCGATTTCCCAAGGGCCCAGCCCGGGCAGACGAAGCAGCCAGCCGTCCGCGCGCTCGGCAATGGGTAGATTTACCGCGTTTGACGGGCGCTTCTGCGAAAGCCAGACTGCCGAAGTTCCGGCCGGACGGCGCACGACCAAATCCAATTCGCCGCTTTCATCGATCGTGGGGTTCAATACCGATACGCTCACTGTGTTTCCATTTTCGTCCTCGCGTGCAAGTACGACAGCCTGCTGCGGCGCGTCCGCGAATGCGGGCAGGCGGTTTTCGCTGATATAATCCGCCGCGCGCAGAATCTGATCTCTTTTTTCGCGGCTTATTACCGCGTTCCACGGCGTATAACCGAAGACCGCCCATTTCGCGCCGGAACTTGTATAAACTATCGCGTTTGCGGCGGCGCCGGTATTTTCCGCGCCCGGGACATTGGAATCATAGCGGCCCAGGATTTCGGTTTTATGGTCCAGATCGGTCAGGAGGTATCCCGTGGTAAAATAAAACATCTGGTCCCATGTGCGCCCTTCGCTTTTGCCGTTGACCGGATGGCCGGTATATACTTCATACAGCTGCCGGGTGGATATATGGCTCACATCCGCGCCGAAGCGAAACCCCCGCTTTATCAGTATTTCCACCGCCGCGCCGGACGTCACCACCGGAGCAGCAAGCAGCGCGGCTATATCGTCGCCGGTCAATGTGGCCGCCGCGTCTTCGTGCAGCAGATATACCGGGGAAAATGTCTCGTCGAAAGACAACGGTATACCAGTGCGGGCCAGGCACGTGCCGCTGAATATGGGCTCATTTGTCCAGCTGAAAGCCGCGCCGCCCTCGGTCAGTTTCTTTTCCCACATGTGTTCGTGCAAAACAAGCTGCAGGCCCGCCTGGCGCGTATGGAGAGAGCGCCGGGCCAGACGTTCCCAGTAAGGGCGGCAAAAGGCGAACCGCTCCAGCGCCTTTTCATGCCATTTCATCGGCTCGTGGCCGAACATGAGCATGGCGTAACTCATAGCCGTGCTGCCGCCTGCCAGGTACAGGCTGGTTTCCAGACAGGTGCCCCCGATCGTCTTGCCGTATGCGACATATGGCAGATTTTCGATTTCCGGGCGGCGCTCTTTCACATAACCGGGCAGCATCCGGTTCTGCCAGCTCACATGGAAACTTTTTTTCAGCAATTCGTTGGGGTCGTGGTCGTTATACGCTCCGCCTCCCGGACGGCTTGCGATTTTTTTTGCTCCGGCTTTCCGCAGGGCGCCGAAAATATATTCCAGCCCATAGCCCGTATATCCGCCGGGAGAACCGTGCTGATAGCCCAGGCAGCTGCCGGGCGAGGACCGTATTGCGGCAGAAGCGATCAATTCTGTAAATTCATGCAGGCCGTCCCGGAGAAAAGCGACATACCGCCGCCTCCATTCCAAATCGCCGTAATTGATCTCGTATACCAGCGTTTCCCGCGTGAAATCGGAGCTGTGAGCTTTATTGAACTTTTCGAGGCAATGCCCGCAAAAACAGCCGTAATTCACCGGGTCGTGATTGCCCGCGCGCAGATCGTCGTCAAACCAGATTGTGTGCGGCTGCAGCGCTTTTGCATACAGCCCGACTACCTTCGCGGTATAATCCCGGAAATGCCCGCCGTTCCAGCAAAAACAATATCCGGCCGAGGCGCCGTTCGGGCCGGTCATTTTTTCCGCCGGAGAGCCTTCATATACAAGCCCTGCGCAGTCCATGAATTTCATATATTCGCCGTGACCTATGGTATTGCTGATCTGCAAGGACACCCGGATTCCGGCTTCACGAAACAATTCCGCCGTTTTTTCCAAAGTCCGGGCGGTGTTTTCGTGTACGGACACCGGCGGGAACCCGTATTCGGTGGCAAGCCAAACTTCATCGCAGCAGCCCGGGTTTTTCCGGATAGCTTCGAGTAAATCGGCGATAAACAGCTCGTCCAGCTGCGTTTTTAACCCCAATCGCTGTGTCAGCATATGATTTTTCCTCCATTCACTACTTTACTATAATGATATATCAATTCCGGATGTTTGTCAATCGGATATTTATGATTTTTTTCAAAATTTTGCTTCAAAGCAAAAATCGGCAGTTGACAAAATGGCGTAAAGATTGTATAATTGACAGATGGAGGGGTGATGCGTTATCGGCGTTAATTTAAAAAAAACAGCTTTTGAGCGCCGTCTGGATGTGCTCGAGATGGTCAAAGCGGCCAACGCGGGACACATCGGCGGAAGCATGAGCTGCATGGATATTTTGGTGGTGTTGTACTACCGGCTCATGGATACGAAAAAAATCATGAACGGCGCGCCCGACCGCGACAGGTTTATTCTGAGCAAGGGCCACTGCGCCGAGGCGTTGTACGCCGTTTTCGCCGACATAGGCTTTATCGAGCCGGCTCTGCTGAAAACTTTCGCCGCCTTTGACACCGCGCTGGCAAAACACCCGACGAGAAAAATAACCGGCGTCGAGGCGGCCACCGGCGCGCTGGGCCACGGACTGCCGATCGGCGCGGGTATGGGTATAGCCTTGAAAGCCGACCGAAACCCCGCTGCCGTCTATGTGCTTTTAGGCGACGGCGAAATGGCGGAAGGCTCCGTATGGGAAGCCGCCATGGCCGCGGCCAAATACAAATTAAACAACCTGACCGCCATAGTCGACCGCAACCGGCTGCAGATCAGCGGCAATACCGAGGATGTGATGCCCCTTGACGATCTGGCGGACAAATTCCGCGCTTTCGGCTGGGAATGCCGTACCTGCGACGGCCATGAGCCGGAAGAATTGATAAAGACTCTGAAAGATAAACCGCTTTCTAAGCCTCTCGCCGTCATTGCCGAAACCGTCAAGGGTTTTGGTTCGGCGGTCATGGAAAACAAAGCCGAATGGCATCATTTGGTTCCAAACGATATCGAATTTGAGCGGATAAAAAACGAATTGACCAAACGGAGGAATGAGTGTGGCTAAAGTGTCCTGCCGCAGGGCGTTTACATCGGCAATGGAAAATTTGGCCGAACAAAACAAATCCATATATATGGTCTGCACCGACTCGCGGGGCGGCGTGACCGCGGGGAGCTTCGCCGAAAAATACCCGGGCCGGTTTGTGGAAGCGGGCATCGCGGAACAAAACGCCGTCGGCATCGCCGCGGGGCTTGCCGCCGCCGGAAAAACGGCGTTTGTGGCCGGCCCGGCCTGCTTTTTGGCGGCGCGGAGCTATGAGCAGATAAAAATCGACGTCGCGTACAATAATTTCGACGTAAAGATAATCGGCGTATCGGCCGGCGTGAGTTACGGCCCGTTGGGCGGCACGCATACCACCCTCCACGATTTTGCCGCCCTGCGGGCGCTGCCCAATCTGGAGATTTTCGCCCCCGGCGACGGCGTTTTGACGGCGGAAATCACAAAATATCTGGCGTCGAGCGGCAAGCCGGCATATATGCGCATGGGGCGCGGCGACGTGGAGAGCATATATCCCGAGGGTGAGCGCTTTGAAATGCATAAGGCAAAATTGGTCGCCGAGGGCGGCGATGTAACCGTTATCGCCTGCGGCGAAATGGTGTTTTACGCGAAGCAAGCCGCGAAACTGCTGGCGGGGGAGGGCGTGTCCGTCCGGGTTTTGGATATGTTTTGCCTGAAACCCGCCGACACGGAGGCGATCTGCAAGGCGGCGCGCGAAACCAAAGCCATCGTCACAATCGAAGAGCACAGCATCCACGGCGGGCTCGGCGAATTGGTCTGCGGAATTACCTCCCGCTATTGCCCCGTGCCGGTCGGTATTATGGGCTTTTTGGACGAAGAATGCAAAGTGGGCGGCAATACGGAATTGTTTGAATACTATAATCTGACGCCGGAAGGCATAGCCGCCGAAGCAAAGGAGTTGATCAACTTATGAAAGTGATTGTTTCCATCGACCAGAGCACCGCCGCCACGAAAGGCTTGGTGTGGTCGCTTGACGGGCGCCTCTTGGCCAGGGCGGATATTTCACACAGGCAGCTCACAAACTCTTTGGGCTGGGTGGAACACGACCCGATGGAAATTTTGGACAATTCCGTCAAGGCAATAGCCCAGGCGCTGGAACAAGCGCGGGTCGCTGCCCAAAGCGTCGCCGTCATCGGCATTTCCAATCAGCGCGAAACCGCCGTGTGCTGGGACCGGAATACAGGCATGCCGGTATACAACGCGATTGTCTGGCAGTGCGCGCGGGCGGCGGATATAACAAAGGCGGTTGAGGAAGCCGGGTGGAAAGATGAAGTGCGAAAACGCACCGGATTGCCGCTTTCCCCGTTTTTCAGCGCGGCAAAATACAAATGGATCATACAAAACGTGCCGGAGGCGGCCTGTGCCGGAATGCGCGGAAGCCTTTGCTGCGGAACGGTCGACAGCTGGTTGATTTTCAAGCTGACCGGCGCGTTTAAAACGGATTATTCCAATGCCGGCCGGACGCAATTGATGAATTTGAATAGTTGCGCGTGGGATACGAAGTTGACCGGAATTTTCGGATTGGACGCCGCATGTCTGCCGGAGATCTGCATGAGCGACAGCTTTTTCGGAGAGACGGATCTAAACGGCCTGCTGCCAAAGCCCGTGCCCGTGCACGGCGTTATGGGCGACAGCCACGCGGCGTTGTTCGCAAATGAGTGCCGGCAGCCGTTTACCGCCAAGGCGACCTACGGCACGGGTTCTTCGGTGATGATGAACGCGGGCGCCGCCTGCCCGGTTCCCGGCGAAGGCGTGGCGGCCGGTCTGGCATGGGGTATGAACAATAAGAGGGAATATGTGCTGGAGGGCAATATCAATTATACCGGCGCGGTTATAAAATGGCTGGCGGAGGATATCGGGCTGCTGCCCGATCCCAAAAAAGCGGGCTCTATCGCCAAAACAGTCCCCGACAACGGAGGCGTCTATCTTGTGCCCGCCTTTTCCGGATTGGGCGCGCCGTACTTTATCAGCGAGGCGCGGGCGGCTTTCGTGGGCATGAACCGCGCCACAAAAAAAGCGCACCTGATCCGCGCCGCCGAGGAATGTATAGCCTATCAGGTCCGCGACGTAGTGGAGGCGATCAACCGCAGTATCAGCCGGCCGCTGTCCGTGCTGCGCGCAGACGGAGGCCCTACGCGCGACGATTTTCTGATGCAGTTTCAAGCCGATTTGCTGAATGTGCCCCTTGAGATAAGCCAAATGGAAGAACTGTCCGGGATGGGGGCCGCTTTCTGCGCCGCCATCGGCGCGGGGCTTGCCGCACCCGACGATATCTTTTCGTCCCAAGCGCGAAAAACGGTAAATCCCGCAATGGACCAATCCACGCGCTCGTCGCTGTATGCCGGCTGGAAACAAGCCGTCAGGTCGGTGAGTGCCGGCGCGATTTCAAATTGAAAAAAAAATATAATAATTTTAAAATTTAAGGATTTAAGGAGAGATTTTTTATGAACACGATTATAGCGGGCGAAATGGGAACTGTGGGGAAATTCGGCATTCTGGAAGTGGAAGCAAAGGGGTTTTCCGACAAAAACCCTTTTGTGGATTACGATATCACCGGTATATTTTCCGGTAAAGAAGAAAACGTCGCCGTAACCGGTTTTTACGACGGCGGCGGGGTGTACAAGGTGCGTTTCATGCCTTCGTTTGAGGGCGAATACCATTATGAGATCAAAGGCAGCTTCGCAAAGCAAGGCAAGAACGGCGGTTTTACGGTAACCCCGCCGAAAGAGGGGGATCACGGGCCGGTGCGAGCCGTGAATGGGTATCACTTCGCCTATGCGGACAAAACGCCGTTTTATCTCATGGGCACGACGTGCTACGCCTGGACGCATCAGCCGCCGAGGCTTCAGGAGCAGACGCTTGAAGAGTTGAAAAAGGGTTATTTCAACAAGATCCGTTTTTGCGTGTTCCCCAAGCATTATGTATATAACTTAAAAGAGCCGCAGACTTATCCCTATGAAGGAACTGCTATGGACAGTTCTAAACTCACACCGGAAAATTTCAATGATTACAACGACAACCACGGGG
>WQXD01000149.1 GCA_009785015.1 Oscillospiraceae bacterium
TATATAATTATACGGGCGGTTACCCGTTTTTGGTGTCAAGGATTTGCCAGTGTATCGACGAAGAGTTGGAAAAAATTTGGACAATTGAGAAAATACAGGGAGCCGTCAAAATAATGCTCATAGAAAAAAACACATTATTCGACGACTTGTTCAAAAACCTTGAAAACGACAAAGAATTATATGATTATGTGTATGATCTGCTCATACTGGGGCATTTTAAGCCGTATGTGATATATGACCCCATCGTGGATATGGGCGTCAGATATGGATTTTTCAAAAAAGTCGGAAACGGCAGCGACAGGGTAGCGGTATCAAACAGGATATTTGAGCTATTGATGACCAACTATTATATTGCGATAGATTTGCGGAGCAAAAAGCAGGTTACGGGCGTTTTCAGCAGCGACATAATCAAAGACGGCAGATTCGATATGGAATTGTGCCTGCGGAAATTCGCGGACCACTACGCCGAAATATTCAACGCAGGCGATGCGGAGTTTCTGGAGCGCCACGGACGGCTGCTGTTTCTGTCATATTTGAAGCCGCTCATCAACGGTCAGGGATTCTATCATATAGAGAGCCAGTTCACCGATCTGCGGCGCATGGACATAGTGGTGGATTTCGGGCGTGACCAGTTCATAGTTGAGCTGAAAATCTGGCGGGGCGAAAAGTATGAAGATGAGGCGTATGAGCAGCTTGCCGGTTATATGGAAACAAAAAAAGCGGCGACAGGCTATTTAATAACGTTCGATTTTCGAAAAGAAGCTCATAAATTGCGTAAAACTGAGTGGATAGAAATTGACGGCAAACAGATTTTTAGCGTAGTTATATAATTTATTAAGTATTAAGGAAGGTCAGTAAAAAATGAAAAAAGCATATTTTGCCTTTATTATCGTATTCGCGTTTTTTATCTCATATACCGTATGTTCCTGCGGGCCCGGTTCATCCCCCGATGCCCCCGAAAGCAAAACGGAAGAATCGACCTCCCCTGGCGCGCAGACGGAGGATATAGACCCCCGGCTGCTCATCGGCGACGATTTGCCCGATACCGATCTCGAAGGCTATACTTTCAGGATATACACGCATAACTATGCCGCGGGGGGGCACGCCGATTATGTCATCGACTACAACCCCGAAAGCCAATCCGGGGAAGTCATCGCGGATTCGGTTTACCTGCGCAACAGAACCGTCGAAGAGCGCTTCAACTGCAATGTCGTCACATCTGATTCCGGAGCGGACAATGACATAAGCGCGCATTCGCAAAAAATCAAAAAAACCGTCATTTCGGGTGAAGACGCATTCGATGTCGCGCTGGAGCACTGCATACTGGGCTGCAATCTCTCCTTGGAAGGATTGTTCATAAATCTGCTGGAGATACCTCACTTCAACTTCGAAAAACCGTGGTGGTATAAAAACACCAACGACGAAATGACCGTCATGGGGCAGATGTACATGGGCTCAAACGCGATTTTTTATTCCGGCATAGCTCAAACCTGGGCCCTGTACGTCAACAAAAACCTCATAGCCGATTTCGGCCTGCAGATGCCGTACCAAGATGTGTTCGAAGGCAGCTGGACGATGGACAAACTGATCGCCTTGACAAAAGACGTTTATGTGGATGTAAACGGCGACGGCGCAAGGGACGGCGGGGATGTATACGGGTTTGTCGCGCTTTCCGTCGAATCGAATTTCTTTACCGCGAATGAAATGCCCATATTGAAAAAAACCGAAGAAGGCGTGGAAATCGTGGTGAACAACCAGCGCACATTCGATTTGATCGAAATGCTGTACGACTGGTTTTACGGGAGCTCGGGCTGCAACACACCCGCATACGGAACTCTGACCGACGGCATGGAAGTGTACGAATATGTTCACTGGGCATTGTCCAACAACAAAGCCCTCATCGTATCGGGTATGATAGGGGATGCGGTAAAACATTACCGTTCGGCGGAAATTGCCTACGGTCTGCTCCCATATCCGAAATATGATATGAATCAAAAAAACTACCGCTCTTTTGCCAACGACGAGTTTTTCGTGGTGCCGACTACAGCTCCCGATTTGTCGAGGACGGGACTTTTGATAGAGGCCCTTGCGGCGGAAGGCTATAAACAGATATATCCGGCTTATTACGAAGTCGCCCTCAAAAAAAAGTACATGCATGACGACGAATCGATACAGATACTCGATATCATAGTGAATTCGCGCAACATAGCGTTTTCATACACATATGACAACTGGCAGGGCTACGGCCATATGCTAAACGATCTGTTCACCGCGAAACCGACGAAAGATTTCGCTTCGTATTACGAAAAGCGTCTCGGGTCGGCGCAAAAACGCGTGGATCAGATAAACAACTCATTTGCGGGAATGCAAAAATAAAAATTTATGAAAAACTATACGGAAACCTTGGACTATATCCGTTCACTGGGCAAATATTCAAATCCGCCGCATAAAGATTTGAGCAAAATACACCGCCTCTGCGCCCTTTTCGATAATCCCCAGGACAGCTACAGGACAATTCATATCGCCGGGACAAACGGAAAAGGCTCGACTGCCGCCATGCTGTCCGCCGCGATTTCGGAATTCGGATACAAAACGGGCAGGTTCATATCCCCCTACATTGAAAATTTTACGGAGAGGATATCGGTAAACGGCGCGGATATATCCGAGGGGGACATTGTGTATTACGCGCAGAAAATCAAAAATACGATAGAAAAAAATCAAATTCCGGAAAAATTTATGCCAAACGAGTTTGATTTCGTGACGCTTATTGCTTTCTTGTATTACAGGCAAAACAATTGCGATATCGCAGTCATCGAAACGGGACTGGGCGGCAGAATCGACCCGACCAACAGCATAAAATCGCCGCTCGCCTCGGTTATAACCTCCATAAGTTTGGATCATATGCAGTATCTGGGTGACACAATCGAAAAAATCGCCGCTGAAAAATGCGGGATCATAAAAGACAATTCGCCCGTCGTACTTTATCCCTTAAACCGCGAAAGCGTTATACAAACCGCGAAAAATACCGCATATGAAAAAAACTGCGAATTCATAATCCCCGACATAAAAGAATTGGAAATCCTGGAAGAAAAAACGGACCGCGCGAAATTCAAATACAAGAAAAAATTGTATGAAATAAAGCTCGCCGGGCGCCACCAGATCTATAACGCGCTCACTGTTATAGAAACAATATTTTGCGTATTAAAAGATAAAACCGGTTTGTATGAGGCGCTCTGCCGCGGTTTGCAGAAAACTTCGTTTCCGGCGCGTTTTGAAACATTGTCAAGGGAACCGCTTGTCATAATCGACGGGGCGCATAATATATCCGGGGTGGAGACATTGAGGGAGACGATAAAAAATCTTCTGCCGGACAAAAAGATAACATTGGTCTGCGCGATGATGAAAGATAAAAATCCGGAGGAAGTTATAAAACAAATCGCCGGCGAAAATTTTGTAAAAAATTTTATCGGGGTTCCGGTCGGTTCGCCGAGGGCCGAAGAAGCGCGAAAACTGTGCGAAATCGCAAAAAAATACTGCGCAAACGCGTGGTATGGCGATGATTTGTCCGAAATTGTCGCCGATGTTTTCGAAAACCGGGAGTTTGGCGGACCAAATTCCGCGGTCATATTTTTCGGTTCGCTCTATCTCGCCGGCGAGGTAAAAAAGATTTTAAAGGAAATTCAAAAAATCAATACATGAAAACAAAAAAATCAATCATATATTTATTGTCTTTTGCTTTGCTTTTATCCGCAATTCCGGTAAATATTTTTGCCGCTTCCGATATACCGCAGATAAAATCCGAAACATTTGTTTTGATGGACGCGGATACGGGACAGGTTCTGTTTGAGCGGAATATGCACGCGAGGATATATCCGGCAAGCGTGACAAAGATCATGACCGCCCTGCTGGCATTGGAAAGGGGCAATCTCTCCGGTACGGTGACGATGAGCCATGACGCCGTCTGGTCGGTGGGCAGGGACACATCGCATATAGCCTTGGACGAAAACGAACAACTCACGCTCGAAGAGGCGTTATACGCGCTCGCAATCGAATCCGCCAATGACGCAGCCAACGGAATAGCCGAGCTCGTCGGCGGAACTATGGAAAATTTCGCGAAATTGATGACGCAAAGGGCGAAAGAATTGGGCGCTAAAAACACAAATTTCGCGAATGCCCACGGTTTGCCGGATTTAAACCATTATACTTCAGCTTATGATTTGGCGCTTATCATGGCGGCGGCGGTAAAAATTCCGGAATTCACAAAGATATTCACCACGGTGACATACAGTATGCCGCCCACGAACAGGCAGCCCGAAACGCGGAAATTCAACCGCAAAAATTCGCTGATAGAAGGGCCGTATGCCTACGAAGGGATTATAGGCGAAAAAAACGGATGGACGGGAGATGCGGGATATACATATATAGCCTCCGCAAAACAAAACGGCAGGACGCTCGTCGCCGCAGTTATAAAATCCCCCGATACAACCGCCAGATGGGAGGACACGAGGGCGCTTTTCGATTACGGATTTATTGAATTTGTGCCTTTTGGCTATACCGCGGATCAATTCGCCGCAGACAAATATGATATCGGGTTTTCCGGCGGCGTAAAATCGGAAGTGAAATTGATTCCTTTCGGGGATTTCAACTGCCTTATTTCAAAATCGGCGGATAAGGAAGAAATAAGCGCGGACTATATATTTTTTACCGATGAAAAAACCGGAACAATCGAAGCAAAAGCGGTATTTTCGTTAAAATCCCCTTCGGATTTTATGTATCAAACACTCGGGGAAACCCGCCTGCAGATATACCCGGTCTTTGCAAATCCCGGAGTGAAAACAAGAACGGGAACAGAAAAAATAAATCCCGAAACCGAAGAAAAAAGCCCGGCGATAAAAATATTATCTTCGATATACGGGGTACTATCCGTGATTTTGCAAATTTTCGGGATTATCGCGGTGGCATTTATCATTTGGTATATCATAAAATACAAGCAGGTGCAAAAAATAAAAAAGCAAAAACGCGGTCCGTATGCCGATAAAAATATTTATAAAAAATAATATATCCCCCTTGACAAATATATATTAACAGAGTATAATATATAAAAGGACAAAAAAACTGGGTGTGGCGCAGCTGGTAGCGCGCTACCTTGGGGTGGTAGAGGCCGCAAGTTCAAGTCTTGTCACTCAGACCAGAGAAAACGCCGATTCTATGCGGGTTTCGCGAATTGGCGTTTTTCTTTTTTTGCCCAATATTTCCATTTTTTAGGCTATGTTCTAAAATAGTTCTTACGAAGAATTACGATAAGCAGGTTATAAAAAGTTACAAACCGTTCGGGTTAAATATGACGCTATGGTGTCATATTTATTGTGCTATAATATGATTGATTGAATTTTTATATACAGGGGAAAAACTGATGGAAAAAACATATCGCAGTTTGAAAATCCCGACGCCGAAACGCTGGATTGTATTCGAAAATTATTGGAATCGCGATGGATTTCGCCGTATATATGTAAAATATCGCAGCAACCCTGCGCCGGGGGAGTAAGCAAAAAATTTTTCGGCAAGGATTTCATCGGTCTATGTAAACACAGTTCGCCCGCATGGACGACTATACGCAACCCCGACGAAACGAAAATCAAAGCTATAAAAAAGCTGCTGGAACTTGAACAAAAAGCGAGAGTGTAACGAATAAATTTTATATTTTCGGAAGAAAAGAAAGGTAATTAATATGCAGAATTCTGAACAAAAAAAATATGACAAAGTCGAAGACGCAATCAACGAACTCCTTGACGGCGAATTGCAGGAAAACGCATTGAAACTCGCGGCTTACCTGAACGAAAACCAACTCAAGTCAAATATGTCTGCTTGGGGAAAATTTACTTATAACGGATATAATATCGGCAGGATGACGGTCGAAAAAAAAAATAAATGGGAATTTGAAATCTTTGATTATCTTCACTTCGGTGATTTCACCGACGAGGACCGAGAATTTACAAAAGCGGTTTACGACCACGTTAATATTTGCGACGCGCCCTGTCATGACGAATGTTGGCGAGCCAAAGACGTCAAAATTTTCGGAAAAGAGTTCAAAAGCGTGTGTTCGCAGCATTCCCGTGCTTTTGTAAATCCTGACGTTAAAACCATAGAACACATCAAAAAACTTATAGGATACAGCAAAAAGACGACGCCTTACCCGCAGCAGTATCATCCCAATCATTTATAATCCCATTTATATTTGAAGGAGAGGAGTAAAACACTTATTTATAATAACACAGGAGAGGAAAATCATGTCGGAAGAAAAGAGTCTTACTGTTTTACAACAGCAAAAATTAACCAAGCCGACGCCGGAAGATGCTTTTTCCGAGTTCTTGGTTGGCGAAACGAAAAAGAATGCGTTAACTTTTATCTCGTGGCTTCGGGAAAACAAACTGCCGCCAAGATGGGATGGGATTTACAGATGGAAAGTTAATTATAAGAGCAAATACATCTGCTATATCAATTTATCATGGCCCCCGTCCAAAGGTATCTGGGAGGTAAAACCTAACCGCATGTTCTTTGGGGAGTATGGTAAATATATTACCGGCGACGAACTGAAAAAGTTCGTTTTGAATATAGTCCAGCTGCCGGGTTGCAACAGGGAATGCGGGAAAATGAGAAACACAGAATTTCTCGGAAAAAAGTTTGACGAAGTATGCGCCTGCTGGCCGTTCAGGGCAAAAAATCCCGACGGAGCGGAGCTTGAAAACTTGAAAAAATTAGTTTTGTTATCGAAGGATATTATTACCGATTTATTCGCGGCAGATAAAAAATAAAAAATGTTTGCGAGGGACGGATAATGGACAAGATAACGGAACAGATTTTACAAAGGCGTATGCACGGGCTGTATTTGTCGCGTAAATGCGAAGATATTACCGAGCTTTCGCACGAGCTTCTCGGATTGCATTGCTGGTTTCACCGCAACGTCGCTTTTTCTGCGTTGATTCGCGGCGCGGAATTAGCGGGCTGGAAAACCGCGCTGACAAAAACGTGGATTCACCATGCGCTGCATGGAGTGAACCTCGACGATCTGCCGACATTGCTTGCGCTCAATTCGGGCGAGTGGCGATGGGGTGAGAAATATAAAGAAATAGCCGAAAGAGTGGTGAGTCTCATGGAGGACGGCATTTATTCCCGCTCTGAAATGCGCCGCATATTTGCGGGTGAATATGACAGTCAGACAATAGACAGCGCATTGTCTCCGTGGGGCGGCGTTTTCTGCGAACTGGCACGGCTTGGCAAAGTCGCTTTCCGCGATATGACCAGCCGCGATTTCGATTTGATAGATGCCGCGCCGACACAGACATTCGAAGAGGTGTTACCCGGATTGTTCCGGAGATTTCTCGCAGCTTACGGACCGGCGACGCTAGCGGACGCTGCATGGTTTTTCGGGTTGTGGAAAGAAAGGAAAAAGGAATTGTCCGCTCTGAATCTGGACGAATATTCGAGGTTTGAATATAATAAAAACGTTTATTACTATATCGACGACAACGCAGATATGGTCGATATTCCTGAATTGACGCTGTTATCCGGATTCGATCCGCTTATCGTTTCGTACATGGACCGAAGCGCGGTATTGTCGGTGGAATATAAAAAATCTGTCATAATGTCATCGGGCATATGCTTGCCGACAATCGCCGTAAACGGGCAGGTTGCGGGGCTGTGGAATATCAAAAAAAATGAGCCGACTGTGGAATTTTTCACAGCGCAGCCCAAACGGATTAAAGACAAAACATTTGATTTGGTGGATAATATTTTTTGGCAAACTCGGACGCAAATATAAATTATGGTAGAATGGATTAAATATGGAATATATCCTTATCCTGAACAAAAACGATATAATACCGTATTTGCCGGAAATCAAGCAGGCAAAAATCATAGCCGTTGACACGGAGACGACGGGTTTGGACCCGCATACGGATAAATTGAGGCTTATTCAGATTGCCGTCGCCGGACTGCCGGTTTTTGTTATTGATTGTTTTTCGTTTTTGCCCGATGGCATTGATATAATCAAGGATATACTTGAAACAAACGCTGTTAAGATTTTTCAAAACGCCAAATTCGATTTACAGTTTTTCATGGCTCTGCAAATATATCCTTGTCCCATATTTGATACAATGCTTGCGGCACAGTTGTTACGGATTTCGGGCGGACCGTCCCGCGTCGGTTTGGACGCATTGGCGCTTCATTAAATCCAAAAACCATATAAACTGTATTTCGTGCTTATATTCAAGTTCGTTATAATAAGAGTATTCATCTATCGCGGACAGGGTTGCGCCTTGTTTGTGATAAAACTTTACAGCGGGGACATTGTTGTTCTGACATTCGATTTTCATTTGAATAAGCCCCTGTTCACGCGACCAGCTTACAGCCATATCAAATAATAACTGACCTACGCCTTGATGTTTATATTCTTCGTCAACCCGAATATCCCACAGAACGGCAAGGTCGTCCCTGCCTGAAAGCATATTGACTTCTTTGGTACGTGAAGCGATCGCCGCGCCGCCAATAGATTTTTCCCCGTCAAACGCCAGAAAGAACGCCCAATTTGATACGTCAAAATGCTCCGCCCACCATGTCGCCGTTTCATCGCCGCAAACGCAGAAATCTTTTATATACGGCTTTTCTACGGGAGTTTCAATAAGTGCAAAACCGCCCAATCCACGGTTTATCTTTTCGATTTTATAGTAGCTTTTAACATTCACACGCATAGGTATGCTGTCGTATTGCGGGAAATATGTTTTATCAATTTTTTTATATGTTATCATTTATATTAATCCTTTCCACGAGATCATAGA
>WQXD01000150.1 GCA_009785015.1 Oscillospiraceae bacterium
AAAATGCAAAAAACGGTCGATTCTTTCGCCGATTTGTATTGATTAACGCGAATAAATCCATCTAAAAAAAGGAAACGCCCTCGGGCATTTCCTTTTTTGCTGTTTACAGCTTTTCGTCAATCTTTTTTAGTTTCTTCTGGGCCTTTCTTTTTTTTGCCCGTGACCGCGATGAGCACTATCACAATGACCAGAACTAAGCCGCCGCCCGCGATGCATATGATCAAAATCATGTTGGAGCTGCCTTCGTCGTCCTTGTCCGGATCTTTCGCTGCGTTGTCGCCTTCCGCCGCCGCGTCGTCGCCGCCGGCTTCGGCTGCCGCTGCCGCCGCTTCCTCTTCGGACTGCTTTATGCTGGCGTCGATGCTGGCCTGTTCACGGCTGGCTTCCCTGCTGGCGTCCGCTTCGGCTTTGGAAGCTTCTATAGAGGCCAATTCGGCTATTTTGGCCGCTTCAGCCGCGGCAAAAGCGTCCATATCTTCCTGGGTGAATACTAAAAGCTCCATTTTCGCGGCACAGTCTTTCTGATGGGAGAGCGTCAGCTGCCTTTCCACTCTTTCCTCCGGGGTGAGGGGAGGCCGCTCTTCGCCTTCGGGCGGGTCGGGTCGCGGGGGAGGAGACACTATGTCAAGCGCTTTTTCCGCGCGGGGCCAGTGGCTTTCGTCTTTGAACACCACATATTTTTCCTGGCCGTTGTTGGTTATCACTATATTGTCGTAGAGCACATATGCCTGGTATCCAAGCTCGCCGTTGTTGGGATGGCTGCAGATTTGGAAATATTCCATCGTAAAGCCCACCAAACCGTCGTTTTCGCCTATGAGAAGCGCGCGGTGATACCACTGCCCGAAGGCGTAATCGGCTATATTCACCCCGGTGTGGATGCCGTTTCCGTCCGAGTCGACCGCTCCGGAGTCCCTCATTTCGCCCCACTGGGTGTCCGCTTGCGCGTCGATGGCGCCCCAGCCGGCTTCGTCAAGGCCGATATACACGTCATATTCGACCACGTCGCCTTCCTGGATCACATAATCCATCAGTATGAAGTTCACATAGTTGTAGGACAGGGTTTCGCCTTCGGGTTTGTTGACGTCCACGGTATATTTGATATACGCGCCCGAAGGATTGGGTTTGTCGCCGATTGCGGCGCTCACATTGAAAACGGAAGCAGCCGACAAAAGAGAAACAAGCATGAAAGAAATCAAAACAATCGCGGCTAATTTTTTCCTTGGTTTCACTTGATTTTTCCTCCTAAAATTTTTTAATTGAAAATTGAATAAAAAAAATACAGATTGGAAACATTATACCATAAAAAACAGCGCTGTCAATGAAAAAACTTTTAATTTTTTTGTAAATTTCATGAAAATTTGTTTGTATAAATTTCGTAAAAATGATATAATGGCATTACCCGATAAAAAAGTGAAAACATTTGAGGTTGTTTTGCGCAATGATTGGAAATTTGTATGGCCAAAAGCGCGGAAAAATATTGTTTACGGCATGCTGGGCGGTATATTTTTGCGTTTATGCCGGCAGGCTGAACTATTCGGCGGCGATGGTCTGGCTTATCGACGCCGGGCTCCTGAGTAAAACCGAAGCGGGACTTGTGGCTTCGTGTTTTTTCGCCGCATACGGGCTCTCGCAGGTTTTCGCCGGATATATCGGCGACAGGGTATCGCCTTTCAAGATGGTTTTTGCCGGGGTCGCGCTTTCGTCTTTGTGCAACTTTTCGATGGCTCTTTTTTCCGGCACTTTCGCGCTTTGCGTTTTCTGGGGATTGAACGGGGTGGTGCAGGCTTTGATATGGGCGCCGATTATCCGGATAATATCGCAGGTGCTGCCACCCGAAATGAGATTCAAGGCGAGCGTCGACATAGTGGCTTCCGTTCCGGCCGGCACGATTTTCACATATTTTTTGTCGACGCTTTTATTGAAATATTTCAGCTGGAGAAGCGTTTTTTACTCGGCGGGGATCATTCTCGCGGTGATTTCGATTTTTTGGCTTGTTTGCACGGCTTCGGGCAGACAATATTTCGCTCCGGAAGAAGAAAACGAAAAAGCCGCGGATGAGCCGCCAAAAAAGCACAAAAAAGGCGATAAAAAGCTGTTTTGGGGAATCATCGTGATTTTGATTTTTCCCGTTTTGCTCCACGGAATGCTCAAAGACAGCGTGACCGCATGGTTTCCGGTATTTTTGACCGAATCCCACAATATCGCGCCTTCCTTTGCCGTATTTATTACAATTTTGCTGCCGGTTGTGAATATTTTCGGAATATACGCCGCCAAATATATTCTGTTGAAGCTGAAAAAAAACGAGCTTCTCGCCTGTTCATTTTTTTTCCTCGCGTGTTTTGCGGCGCTGGCTCTCATGTTTGGATTGGGCAGATACAATTTATTCGCGGCGGCGTTTTTCGCAGCGGCCGCAACTGCGGGCATGACGGGGGCAAATGTCGTGCTGATCAGCGTTCTGCCCGCGTATTTCGGCAAAATCGGCTTGACTTCGACGATAACGGGCGTATTGAATTCGTTGATTTACGCCGGAAGCGCTTTGTCTGTGACCTCATCGGGCAAAATCGTGGAGCGTTTCGGCTGGGGGATGACAGCCTTGGTATGGTGCCTTGCCGCGGGGGCGGGCGTGATTTTATGTTTTGTTTTAAAAAACGCTTGGCTTGACAAAAAAGGCCGGCTGTAATTTAAAAATTATCGGAGGGATTGGTATTTATCGTGAAAAAACAGAAAAAAATCGGAAAATTCGCGCTCATAGCTTTGTTTTTTATTATCGTTGCAATTTATCTTTTGATCAATCTTCGCTTCTCGAGAAATGTGTTCTATTCTACAGATTGGCTGTCTATGTGGCTTCTGATGTTTTTGTATGCGGTGATTCCCGGTGTTTTGGCGGTTGTACTTCTTATCAGATTTGAAACATACGCGCATAGGTGGATTTCGCTTGCCGCGACCGTTTTGTGCGCCATATGCCTGTTCATAATTGCCGCGGGGCCGGAGGCGATGCTCGCGGACAAAGAATGGATTTCCACTTTCGCGCAGTACGCGCTGGTTTCTTCGGCGCCCGTTTTGTACTGCGCCGCTTCGTGGGGAATGGAAAAGGACGCGTGGATATCCCTTATGCCCTCCCTGCTGTATTTTTTGAGCTTTTTTGCCCGTTACGGCATATTATACGGTTTGGCCGGAATATTAGGGCTTGTCCGCTATTTCGATTTTGATTTTTTGTTCAACAACGCCCCCGACCCGTTCATACTGGAGATGATAATAAGGATCATAATGATGAGCGCGGTCTCTTTTTTATGGGCGCTTTTGTGTATGCTCGTTTCGCGCGCGGCGCATAAATATATAAGCCGCTTAAAAGAAAAAAAGCAAATACAAAAGAGAAAAAATAAAATTTAAAAATTTCGCGAATTTGTTTGCATAATCATCGCGAAAATGATATAATATTCACATATATACATACAAGCAAAAAAAAGGAGGCGGAATATATTTATGAAAACAAAAATTAAACTGCCGGAAATATTGATTGCGCTGGCGATAATTTCGATGCTTTTTACGGTTTTTGCCTGCGCGGACAAAACCTCTTCAGAAGGCGGCGCCGAAAACAACAAAAACGAGAGCGGAGGCGATTTGCCCGAGGAAAAAACCGAAGAACTTCAAAACCCGGTTCCCAAAGAGGCGAATTTCAACGGGGCGGAAATACGCGTATTGAACTGCTCGTACTATACCGAAGACTTCGCCGATGTGAGGTCGGAATCGGAGATCGGCGAAATAGTGAACGATTCGATTTACAAACGCAATTCGAAAACGCAAAACGACTTGAATGTGAGTTTTACATTCGTCGACCGGAGCTTAACCGACGGTTTCAACTTCACTCAGGCGATTCAGAATTCGGTCAAGGCGGGCTCCGACGATTATGACATTTTGATCGACGCGCAGTATGACTGCGTCCGTATAGCCACCGAAAACGTCTACGCCAACCTGACAAATCTGCCTTACGTCGATTTGAGCCGCCCGTGGTGGCCCGGCGAGTATATCAAAGAGATGACAATCGGCAGCGACAGGATCTATTTTCTGACGGGCGACATATCGCTGACTTTCGTACGGCAGATGAGCTGCGTATATTTCAACAAACAGCTGTATCAAAATAATTTCGGCGACCCGGACGAAATGTACAAAACGGTTTTGGAGGGCAAATGGACTTTGGACAAACTCTCCGATATGGCCAAGGGAATGTACAGGGATTTAAACGGAAACGGGGAGTACGACGACGGCGACCAGTACGCGTGCGGCCTTTTGGCGGCCAACTTGACCGACCATTTCATGCTGGACGCCGGCATCCGCATAACTGCAAGAGATGCCTACGATCTGCCGTATTTTGTTATGAACAACGAAAAAACCATAAATTTTACCGAAAAACTGTATCAGTTGTATTACGCCAACGAGGGCACGAGGATATTTCCGCCGACAAACGACTCGAACAACATAGCTATACCCCAAAAATTTATGCGCGACGAGCTGCTTTTTGATTTCGGCTGGTTTTATGTATCCGAGCTGCTGCGCAATATGCAGACGGACTACGGCATCATACCCTTTCCGAAATACGACGAAAGCCAAAGTTCCTATCTTTCGCTCGCGCACGATATAGTCCCCGTTTATTGTATTCCGATAACCTGCGAAAAAACGGAAGCGGCGGGGGCGGTGCTCGAATTTATGGCTTTTGAGAGCTACAAGTCGGTGCTTCCCGCGTATTTTGAAGTGGCGCTCAAACTGAAATACACCCGTGACGCGACCGACGACGCGTTTAAAATCATCGACATGATCCACGACAACTGCACGACCGATTTCGCGTACATATACACATTCGCCCTCAACAGCATCGGCCACATAATGCGCGAGATAACGGGGGCGAAAACCGCCGACTTCGTCTCTAAGTACGAAAAAATAGAGCCGAAAGCGCAGCAGAGCCTTGAAAAGCTGATAGACGCGTATATTCAAAATTGAAAACGGGAGGAATGATATTTTACGATGGAAAATTGGGAGAGGGAATACCTCAGGGAGCTGGCGAAAAAACAGCTCGAAATCGCGAACGGCGAACAAATGAAAGCCAAAGAAGCGCTTTGGTACGCGCACAACGATTTTTTGACGTATGAACCGGTGATAACCCTTGAACGCGGCACATTCAACAAAGAATTCGCCCACCTCTGGAACCCGAAATGCCAAACCCCGGCCGCGCAGAATATAGAATACTATTTTCACTCTAACATGGTGCAGTACGAATATATCGGGGACGATACGGTGATGCCCAAAGATTTCGCAGTGGGCATACACGCCTGGCTGAAACCTTTTGATATAGACGTCAAATACGAAAAAAGTATCGGGGAGACCATGTCGTATAAAATAGATTACGAAATAAAGGACCTTGAAGCCGATTTTCACAAACTGAAAAAATCGCCCATAGGTTGCAATTTCGGGGACGCTTCAAAACACAAGGAGTTTCTCGAGGACATACTCGGGGATCTGATGCCCGTGAAGCTTGCTTTCGGGACCCCGATTTACCTTTCGTATCATATAAACAACATCATGGGGCTGGAGACGATGATGATATCCATGTGCGATTGTCCAGGGCTGTTCCACGAAATGATGCGGCTTCTCGCCGATGATTATCTTGCGCTTTGGGAGCTGGCGGAAAAAAACGGGTATATCAGAGCGAACAATTTCAACGTCGGGGCGTGTCAGGGCTCCTACGGGTTTACAAATCAATTGCCGAAAAACAAGGAAGCCGGCGCGAATCTGTCGCTCGGCGACCTCTGGGGGTATATGAATTCGCAGGAATCTTCGGAAATATCGCCGGATATGTATCACGAATTCTTTTTCCCGTATTACAAAAAGGTGAGCGAGCGTTTCGGGCGGCTCGGTTACGGCTGCTGCGAAAGCGTCGACGCGATATGGGAGGGCAGCCTTTCAAAATATGAAAACCTGACAAAGGTTTCCATTTCTCCGTGGTGCGACGAAGAATACATGGGTTCTGAGCTCAGGGGCAAAAATCTGACATATCACAGAAAACCATTCCCGAACTATCTCTGCGTCGACGAAATATTCGATGAAGCGGGATTTTCCGCCCATATAGAAAGAACCCTGAAAGCGGCAAAAGGCTGCTTCCTCGAATTTTCATACAGGGACGTATATTCGCTCAAGGGCGATATCTGCAGGGGCAAAAAAGTATATGAAACCATAAAAAAATGCATCGATAAATTTTGGTGATTCAAGTTTAAGAAAAGGGGGATTTTATTTTATGAAAGTGAAAAAATCAACGGTTCTGTTTTTTGCCGCTTTGATAACAGCCGTGTTTTTTACCGCGTGCGCGACCGAAAAATCCGAAGACCAAAATACGACCGCCGCCTCCGGCGATTTGGAAAATGAGCAGATTGCCGCCGCCGCCGAAGAGGACATATTCGCGGGCATCGCGGCGAATACCTGCGAGGGCCGGGTGTTTAATATCTTAGCCAGGGAAAATTTCGCGAAGCAGTTTGATTCCGAGGAGGAAACCGGGGATATAATAAACGATTCGATCTATAAGCGAAACCGCACGGTGGAGGAAAAATTCGACGCTTTGATAAACGTCATCGTCAACCCCGGGGACTGGAACGACCAGATCATCAGAAAATCGGTGACTGCGGGGGATGGGGCATACGATTTGATCGACGGCTATGCGGCATATGTGGGCAATCTTGTCGGGGCGGGGCTGTACCTGAATTTGCTCGATATACCGCATTTGAGGCTTACCGAGCGGTGGTGGTCGCAGCACGCCGTGGACGAACTCACGGTAAACGGGAAATTGTTCGTGGTCCCCGGCGACATAACGATAAACCTATGGGAGACCATAATGACGATATTTTTCAGCAAAGGGCTGCTGAAGGACTTAAACCTCGAAAATCCGTACAGCCTTGTGATAAATGGGGATTGGACTTTCGGCAAAATGCTCGAAATGTGTAAAAACGCGTCGGCGGATTTAAACGGCGACGGGCAGATGTATACCGAAGACCGTTACGGCTCGCTCATATACGACGATTTGAGTTTCGTAAATTTCCACAACGCGTTCGACATCCCCACGACGAAAAAAAACGACAACGGAATACCGTATTTCAACCTTGGCTCGCCCGAAGTGTTCGAACTGGCGGAAATGATGTACAACCTCGCCTCTTCAACCGAAGGCGTGATATACGGCAATCGGGCCGAAGGGTTCAATAAAATGTACACTTCGGGTTATCCGATCGTCGAAACTTCGCTGAATATGTTCGCAAACGACCAGATTTTGTTCTATCTGACCACTCTCGGGGACGCCGAAAAACTCAGGTCCATGGAAACGGACTTCGGAATACTGCCATACCCCAAAAAGTCGGCGGACCAGGCCCAGTACAAAACCTCGTCGCGCGACCAGCATACGATGTTCGGCATACCCGTCGACGTGAAAGACGAGGATTTCGCCGGCCTTATAACCGAGGCGCTGTGCGTGGCGAGCAATAAGATCGTCATTCCCACATATTACGAAATCGCCCTGAAGAGCAAATACGCCAGAGACGACGAATCACAGGAAATGCTCGACATCATACGTCAGGGGCTGAATTTCGATTTCGGCATTGTGTTCTCCGCGCAGACAAACAACGCGGGCTGGATGATCCGCGCGAGCGTAAACGAATCCACGTTCAAATTCGCCTCCACATACGAAAAAAACGCGGAAAAGCACGACAAAGCCTTGGACAAATTTTTGGCCGCTTTTGAATAGACCTCCTGCATAACTGTCATTGCGAGGCGACTTGTCGCCGTGGCAATCCAGAAAAAACGATATTCCGAGGTACTGGATTGTTTCGCTGCGCTCGCAATGACGGGAATAGAGAGGTTATACAAGTTAAACAGGAGTTGGAAAAACTATGGATAACGGAGCCCTGCTTTCAGCCATACGGGAAAATATAGGTCTGGCAGTTAAATTTCCCGGGGAAATAATCGACAACATATTGATATGCTTATGCAATTTCGGACATGTGCTAATCGAGGACATGCCCGGAACGGGCAAGACCACGCTCGCCAAAGCGGTCGCCGGCTCGCTTGGGGTATCCTTTAAAAGGATTCAGTGCGTGCCCGATATACTGCCTTCGGATATCACGGGCATAAATTATTTCAATCAAAAAGAAAACGAGTTTGTGTTCAAAAAAGGCCCGGTATTCGCGAATATAATCCTGGCCGACGAGATAAACAGGGCCTCCCCGCGCTCGCAGGCGGCGCTTTTGGAATGCATGGAGGAGCGGCAGGTGACCGTAGACGACAAAACACATATCTTGGAAGCGCCTTTTATGGTGATCGCCACGCAGAACCCCATCGAGACGCGCGGCACTTTCCCTTTGCCCGAGGCGCAAATCGACAGGTTTATGATGCGGATTGGCCTGGGGTATCCCGAAAAGCAAACCGAAAGCGAAATTATAGGGATGAATTTAAATAAAACCCCCGTAAAAGAGCTTTTGCCGGTCGCGAAAGCGGAAGATATTTTAAAAATACAAAGAGAGCTGGAAAATATAACCCTCAGCGCCCCGGTGCGCGACTATATCGTAGAAATCGTCGGGGCGACAAGGAGCTGCAAAACCGTCGCACTCGGCGCGAGCCCGAGAGCGGGAATCGCGCTCTCCAAAGCCTCGCGCGCCAGGGCCATGTTAAAAAACAGGGATTACGTGACCCCCGACGACGTGAAAGCGCTCGTTATGCCCGTGCTCGCCCACAGGCTCATTTCCGATTCAAAGGAATCCGCCGACAGCGCGCTTGCCTCCATTTTGGAAAAAATACCGGC
>WQXD01000151.1 GCA_009785015.1 Oscillospiraceae bacterium
GTTTTCGCTGTTTGGCCCCCAAGCCATATAGAGTACGTTTTCCACGCAGCCTGCATAGTCATGTACGGCGGCGAAGTCGTCTTCTTTGAATTTTCGCAGTATCAGGCGTTCTGTTTCAAGTGTTTTCATTATGTTTTCCTCCCTACATACATCAAATGCTCCGACCAACTGAGCAAATCTTCGCGCTCCCAAAGTTTTTCGCACAAATCAAGCCATAAATTTATGATTTCTTCCGGCTGTGACATTATATTATTTTCACATGGCGACGTAATGCTTTCCTGCCCGAACAGGTGAAGTTTTTCAAGCGGGAACTGCGACATAAACGGCAGGATTTCGCTTTGCTCCATAAAAACCGCTTTTGTAAATGCGTCGCCTGCAAAAGTCTTTTGCGCGAGAACATGGTCTATATATATTTTTTCAATATCTAAAGCGACGGCATCCGGCGCTTGTTTCATGTAGTAAATCATTACGGCAAATAAAGTAATAAACGATATGAAAATCACGCCATTCGATTTCAACAGATTCAATGCGGCGTTTAGCGCCGTTTTCCTGTCGGTTTCTTCCAAAAGGTGAAATATCGGGCCCATAAATAAAACACGGTCAAATTGTCCGCTCACAAGTTTATCAACTGTTCTTGCCTCGCCGCAAACCGTCTTTACCGGCAGGTTTAATTCAACAGATTTTTCCCCGGCGAACTTGATGTTTTCCGGCGATAAATCGAACAGCGTCACTTCGCAGCCTTTTTTTGCGAGATAGAACGTATAGCGCCCCGGCCCGCCGCCTATATCCAACACTTTATCGCCCGGTTTGATGTAACGGTCAAGCATACGGCAGGTCAAAAGAAATTCCGGCCTGCCTGCTATACGGTTCCATTCTTTTAAAACATTTGCGTCATAGTGTTCCTGTACGGCTTTTATGTCGTCGTTCATTTCTATTTCCTCCAAAAATTAAAAATTAAAAACGGCTAAGGAGTTTATTTTCCCTTAGCCGCTTATTGTTTTTATAATCTGATATTATATTGTAATATCATAAAAACCAACAAGGACTAAGCCTGTGTTTTCCCGCAGGATTCGCAGACGTAGCCGAATGACCGCATATACAATTTTGTATAAATCTGTTCACAGCGCTTGCCCCTTTCGCATGGTATTGCTGCATAGTATAGCATATCTGGAGCTCCTCATGCCTTTTTGGCAGAGGGTTCGGTCGTACTGGCAAGTCTCTCGCGTACCTCGAAAGATTTCGCGCACTACCTTGCTTCCCACCGACTTTCACTACCCATAACTTCCATTGAAGTCATTATCGGTAGCATCGCGCCCGCTTCATGACGCTTTTTGCTTTGCTCTTATACATCATAGCACACAACAAACGATTTGTCAAGGGGTTTAGAGTATTTTTTTGACCGCTTGCCGCCCCGCATGGGGGCAGCGCTACGTGTAACGAATGTGAACGCAGTTCTCATGCAATTCATATTAACCGATTACAGCGGCTTATATCCCCATACATGAATGTAGGGCTCTTACGCCGCTCATGATAACGGTCATGTTTGAATTGTTGGTTTCAATTTTGATTTTCTGCGGGCTGCCAAATGAAATGGCAAAGTTGTGAAAAATATGTACGGTGCAAACGTCAGCATAGACGGTAAAAGAAAAAAGAACTCATAGGGAAGGATACTCCAAAAAAATTCAGTAAAAAAGTCGCCTTTTAATCCGTACGTAAAAAAATAGTTTGCTTCGGGCGCAACACCTGTTGTCTTGAAAAGCACATTTACGATGTGCATGACAAAAGTCAATCCGGTCAGTATCAGCGCAGGCTGCCATATAACTTTGAACGAAGGCGTGTAAAATTTGAACTTGACCAGCAACACCGGCAAAACAGCCAGCATGCTGTGATAATAAAAATAGACGAGGCACGTAAATTCAAATAACGGCTTCCCTCTGAACGCGGGGTCTATGGTGACAAGTGCCAGCGCAGCCAGAACCGTTCCGAAATAAAATTGGTAAGCCATGAGATATTTATTTTTCAGGAGAATCGAGAGAGGGAGCAGAATAAGATTTATATTACAGAAATGCAGCGGTAAATTTGTGAAAATATCAAAATTGTAGTCAGGATCATTCGCCTGTACGATTTTGTATGAAAGATACAGCAGGGCATTGAAACAGCATATAATCATCAATATATTTTTTTTTGTCTTATCGCTGCGGTTTTTTAAAGAATAATTCAACGCAAGACAGATAATCGCGGGCATAATGACGATGGTAAATATGTGACTCAAATTGAAAGCTTCCATTATCATGATTATCGGAGCATTTAATTTCATAAAAAACTATTCCTTTCATCAAAGCGCAAAATTTACAAAACGTTCGGGATTAATATGACGTACTGCTGTCAGATTATGTTTGATATAATAAGCGTATAAAATTTCAGTATTGGCAGGATTGAAAAATGAGTATCATAACCAAGCAGTTGACACAATGCGTACAAGGCAAACGAATCAAAGAATTTAAGCACGAGGTTTTCCATGAGGGCGAGCGTCCGCTCGATTATACGGTCGTACTAGACAACCTCGATAAAATTGCCGGAACGGTTATAAAAAAAGCAGATTCAAACACGTTATTTTTGGTCAACGGTTATATCGTCGCTTTCGGTTACAGCAACGGCGGAATACGATATTTCCCCGACATTTCGGAAGCGGAGATAATGAAAAAAGATAAGAATTTTATTACGAGCGGGTTTGCATTCATCTTTGTTTTTGATGATAGTTCCTGCTTGGTCATTTCGACGAACAGCTGGACGGGTTCATTTCATGTGCTCCAATCGGCCGATTATATGCCGTCGGATAAAATAAGCCCATATGACCGCGAAAAATATACGCTTGACGCGTTTCGCCCGCATTTCCGAAAAAACATCGGCGTGACTGCCGTCTGCGTTACGTCGAAGGGATTTTTGGCCGTTGACCGGGGGCTTATGCACGAGGCATTGTTCAAGAGCGGCATACACCCGAAAACGAAGGCTTCCAAATTAACCGGCGATGAAGTCGAAATCTTGTATAGCGCGATAAAAGATATCGCAGACGATGTCATTTCGGCCGGCGGAAAAGCCGGCGACAGCGATTTGTTCGGGCAGACGGGCACATACGAATATTCCATCGGCTTGAAAGCGGTGGGGAACCCTTGCCCCGTATGCAAAACGGCCATCGAAAAAGCAAGCGCGTTTTTCAGTTCGATTTTCTTTTGCCCGCATTGCCAGATTGAAAAGTGAATCAGCCGAGCAGGAAAGCAAAAAATCGAATAATCAATTTCTTTCCATGAGTATTTTGATGGGTTCATACTTTGTGATATAACTAATGCCGGTTACGCTTGAAATCGAAACGAGCATGAGCGATATCAAAATGATCATCGTCACTGCTTTTAAATTCAAACTCACCTCCAAATCCGTCAACGGTTTCGCGTTTATATCCGTTTGCACCCCGGCGTAATACATGCCCGTGCCGAAATCGGCGTTTGATTCGGCTGCTGCCGTCTGCCCTTGCAACAATATATCCGAGACCGGCTGGGCGACTGCCGCGCCGACTCCAAAACCGATTATCAAACAGACAGCCGTTATTGCCAAATTTTCAAAAATCAATCCGAGAGCGACTTTGTGCTTTTTCATACCCATGGCCCGCAGTACGCCAACTTCATATTTACGTTCACGTATGGAGAGCGCTGCAAGCAGTATTAAAATCAAACTGCCCAGTGTCAAAACCACAATCATAAACGCAAGCGATATTTTCGCCATTCCCTCGACGGGTCCGACTATCCTGTTATATGCTTCCTCGTCTGTCGTCACTTTGTAATCATAGGACAACCCGGCGGCGCGCGCCTCGTTTTCAAACTTGGACAAAAGGTCGGGGCTCTTTAAAAAATATGCGGCAGTATCTACGCGGGGGTCTGTTTTTCCGTAAGCGGAAGCTGTTTCATAATTCGTTATTATATCGTTTCGCACATTTATAGCGGCAGGAGCGGAGATTGCGTCTCCAAACATATTTTGGGTAAAGTCAAAGTATATACCGACTACTTTCAGCGACAGAGGATTATCGGCAACCATGCCCTGCGCTATGTCGATAACGTCGCCGACTTCGATATTGTTCAATGCCGCAAAATCTTCGCTGACAATGCACTCGTTATTACTGACAGGGAAACCGCCGGACGTTATTCCTCTGAAACCTTCCCTGAAATCGTCAATTTGTTCAGGGTTTGTATAGCCTTTCACATTCATTGTCGGAAATTTTGTAAAAGAACCGCCGTCGGGCGAAACCGGAACCGCGTTGACGTCGGTGTTTTCGCCCAAGCCCAAAAGCGTATCGCTTACAGAAGGCACATGGCAGGATAAATCCGCGCTAATCAGGCAATCGGAAGCGGCAAGAGCGGCGTAAACAGCAGGTAACGGCACAATCTGCCGGGACTGTCTGCCGGACAGGACGGAAACTTTTGAAGTGTCCGGGTTGATAAACGCTTTCGTGCCGAACTGCATTTTGTAGTCCTGAATAATAGCCCCGGACGCAGTGTTGATGATAAGGGAAATAACCGTGGTGACAATTATTGCGAAAATAATTGCCCCCGTCAAAATATTCCTGCCCTTATTTCGCACTACATTTTTCAGCGCGTTTGCGATAATGTACATAAATCTTCTTTCATCTCCTGACGCATATACGGCCGCAATCAGCCCAACTTTTCCAACTGCTCCATGATTTTATCATTGGTCAGCGACCAGATCCACTCCTGCGGAGTTTTGACTTTGCCGTCGCTTGATCGGATACTTCATGCAAAATGTATTGTCAAAACATATCCTCAAACCGGACAAGCCGGATATTTGCGCGTTTGTTTGCTTCGGTGACGAGTCTATCCGTAAAACCCGTTTTGGAAAATAACCAAAACCATTTATTTTTAAAATTAAACAAATCTGCTTTTCTTATCAATTCTGTCATCACCTCTGTATCCGTCAGCGCATTTGTCCACTTACACTCGCAAAAAAGAGCGTTGTCCTTACGGTAGGTCAGAATGTCGATTTCTTCCTGTCGTTTTTCGCGCGGATTATTGCCCCACCATCTGCCGATTTTTCCGGGTAAAAACGGCAGATTATTTTTTTTCGCTTCTTCTTGCAGATATTGTTTGCATATTTCTTCGAAAACCAGTCCCATATATGCGGGGAGCTCTTCTTTGACTTCATATTCAAATACGGCGCCGCCCAGCCCCGATACGATACTGCTCATATTTGTGAAGACAAACCGATACCAAAATCTGAACATCAAGTCGTCCAGCAAATAAATGCTTTTTTTAGACGACGTTTCGGTGACGGGCAGTTCCTTTTTCACGATGCCGAGCGAAAGCAATGATTTAAGATATTTCGCGCATTTGTTGCTTTCTGTTTGGCACTTTGTGGCAATCTCATTCAACCGGGAAGCTCCGCTTGCGATAGCCTCTATGATATTATTAAAGGATTAAAAACAATTTTCTGTCCTTAAATTGGTTATCTATATGCGCCTGCAAAACAGAAGAAATCGGGCGATAACCTCCCGCAAGGAACGGGTATTCGTCTATAACTAATATGATTCTTTCGTTTTCAGATATTTGAGAGATATAATCAAAAGCACTTTCCCAATCGGAGAAGAAAGCGTTTTTAGCGAGTTCTTTCGCGGTAACGGAATAAACGTCGCCGCTGAATCCGTTGAGATTTGCCGATCCGTCCGTTTCGCGGGCGAGAAAATAGATTGCTTTTTTATCCTTTATAAATTCTTTGATGAGCGTAGTTTTCCCGACACGCCGCCGTCCGTAAATAATAGCGCACTCAAATTTACCGCTTTCGTACATTTCATTAAGTTTTTTCAATTCTGTATTTCTGCCAATGAACATAAATTACTACCTTTCAATATAATAAAACTCATAAGTTTGCAACTCGTAAGTTTATTATATATCATTTGACTAAAAAAGTCAAGCCGAAAAATTAATAACGATATAGACAAAATGATTATGATAAAAACTAAAATATATTTGCATTTTTTCGTAACTTACCCCAGCTTCTCCAATTGATCCATGATTTTATCATTGGTCAGCGACCAGATCCACTCCTGCGGAGTTTTGACCTTGCCGTCGTAATATATAAAGAAAAACGCGGGATATTTGGTTTTGGTCGCCATTTCCGCGAAATCTTTGCGCGTTTCGTATTGAACCGGTACGACCTTTTCCCGAATGACAGAATCGAGATATTTGGCAAGATTGTCTATTTTTTCTTTTAAAATTTCGATATGCGGCTTGTATTCGGGGAAATATGCCAAAAATTCGCCGGTTTCATTGGTTCGCAGCAATTCAAGCAGCCTCTTTTCGTTCATCCCGCTTATGAGATGGCTGATTGCCACATATGCCGGACTTTTCACTTTGATCCGTCTGTAATCCGCGTCTTTGACGACATATCCTTCCTCGCAGTACCGGAGTTTTGACGCCATCTCGATTAACAAGCTCAGATTATTGCATTGATATGTCTTCGGTTTCTTGATTCCAATATCAATTTCAAGTTCTTTAAGCGATATATTATCTCTCGTTCCTATGTGATACAAGTCAATCGATTCATATGGGACCACGACGCGGTTATACGGCGACACAAGCTCAAACATATATGTGTACTGCCCATTCAGCGAAGTCATATCAAGCCCGGCCTTGCCTGCCGCCGCTTCAAACAAGTCGCCGAAATTAGCATATGTCGTATCTATGGTCATTTCGTTGTCGGAATCGGAGCCGATGTTGGCCTTGTTCGCGAATATGGTTCCGTTGGTCGATACAATCCATTTTCCGTTGCAGTTCCAGACCTTGATCAGCGAGCCGTCGATTTTTTCCTCCACTTTCGCGGTAGTCCAGTCGATATTGTCCGCGTACGGCTCGCCGTAGTTCCCGAATTTATAAAAAGGCACGCAGACCGGATTCAGATTTTTATCAATAATCAGTCCGCGGCATTCCCGCACGATTTCGTCATTGAAATCGGAATCTATCTGGGAGTATTTCAGCAATATAAAGTCTCCGTCGTCCTTTATGGTTATATTGTATGGAGCTTTCGACAAAATCTCCCGCCAGTTCCTATTGTTTTTTATGTATTCCACTACTTTTACTATAGCGCCCACCTCACACATTGAAAATATATTTTGGAATAATTTTACCATACAGGGCTGAAAATGTCAATAGGTTCCGCTGTCTTTTTAAAATGTATTGCATTTGCGTCCGCAAAGTTGTATAATAATTGAGAAAGGCAGGAATAAACCGTATTATGATTCACGATATACCCGGTTATGATTCATTTTTAAAAATCGAGCCGATAAATAAAGGCTGGTCGGAAGACAAAAAATACTGCGTTACCAAAGCGGACGGCACGAAACTCCTGCTCCGCGTTACGCCCATATCCCGATATGAAACGCGGAAGTCCTTGTTTGATATGCTCGGGCGGGTGGCCGCGCTTGATATTCCCATGTGTATGCCTGTTGAGTTCGGGGCTTGTGAAAACGGCGTATATTCGTTCCAAAGCTGGATCGACGGCGAGGATTTGGAAATCGTATTGCCCCGGCTATCAGAAGCAAAGCAGTATGTATTGGGGGTAAAGTCCGGCGAAATCGCGCGGAAGATGCACTGCATCCCCGCGCCGGATGCACAGGAAGAATGGGAAACGCGTTTTAACCGCAAAACCGATATGAAAATAAAAAAATATAACGAGTGCGGCCTGCGGTTCGACGGCGATGAACACGTCCTCGCCTATATAGAACAAAACCGCGATTTATTGAAGAACCGCCCGCAATGTTTTCAACACGGCGATTATCATATCGGCAACATGATGATCGAGTGCGGCGAACTGAAAATCATCGACTTTGACCGTTACGATTTCGGCGACCCGTGGGAGGAATTCAAGCGTATCGTATGGAGCGCGGCGGCAAGCCCGCATTTCGCAACCGGGCAGCTTCGCGGGTATTTCGGCGGTGAGCCGCCGATTGAATTTTTCAAGCTGCTGACCTTCTATATCGCAAGCAACACGCTGTCCTCGATATATTGGGCTGTCCCTTTCGGGCAATCCGAGCTCGATACAATGATGAAGCAGGCGCGGGATGTGCTGGAATGGTTCGACAATATGCAAAACCCCGTGCCGGCATGGTATCTCAAAGATTATCATGCGGAATGGATTGCGGGTGTGCCGATTTGCTTGAAAAAACCATTTGATTTGAGTTTTATTTATCGGTACGGCGAAGTCTTCAAAGTTGTGAAACACGGCGAGGGTTCATTGAATTTATGCTTCGGCGTCGAAAATGACAACAAAAAATATTTTATTAAGTTTGCGGGCGCGCCCAACGAAATGGGCGGCTGTATCAGTCCCACAACAGACGAAACAATCGGATTTCTTAAAGATGCGGCGCAAGTCTATCGGGATTTAGAACACCCAAATTTGATCAAATTTATCGACGGCGAGGAAGTCGGCGGAGGGTACGCCAATATTTTTGAATGGGTTGAAGCCGAATGTATCGGCTATCCAAGCCCTCCGTCGCGCCAAAAGTTTTTGAATCTGCCGGTTGAGGCAAAAATGCAGGCGTTTGACGATATATTGGATTTTCACGTTCATGTCGCAAAACAGGGGTATGTCGCCATTGACTTCTACGCCGATCAGATTTTATACGACTTTGAAAATAACAGAACAATAATCTGTGATATTGACTTTTATCAGAAGTCGCCCTATTACGGCGACAAAGGCGCATGGGGTTCGTCGAATTTTGTTTCGCCGGAGGAACTTGTCCCCGGTTCAAGGATTGA
>WQXD01000152.1 GCA_009785015.1 Oscillospiraceae bacterium
ATTATTTTCGGCAGGCCCGTATGGTACAGATTTTTTAATTTTTCGTGCTCATACGATAAGTTCCCTATCTCATGCGTGACGAACTTTATTATGCACTTGTTGTCCAATTTTTGGCTTTTGGCCAGAAACACTTCGCTCATCGGCCCGGAGTAGATCGACTTCTCTATCGTGTACAGCCCTTCGAGCGTTTTTTCCGAGAAAGCGTTTGTCTGCTTCGGCCCGGAGTTATGGAGCGCGTGTTCGGTGGAGAGTTCCGTCAGGACATAATTTTGGTCCTGGCCGGCCGGGGCTATTTTGCTTCTATGCCTCCTTGACGCGAAAATCAGATACCCGAGACTGAAAAGGGCCCCAAGCGCCCCGATGGCCCCGATAAAAAAAAGCATTGTATCCGCATACATAAATTTTTCACCGCCCTTTCTATGACAACCGCGTTTTAAAATCCCCGTAACCGAATTCTCTTACCGTCTCGATTTTGCCGTTTGCCAAAAGCAGGATTGAGGGCAGCTTTGCCCCGTTGAACGTGTTGTTTTTGACCATTGTGTAATGGGCCATATCCGAAAAAACAATTTTATCCCCGTTTTTTAATTTTTTGTCGAACGAATAATCGCCGATTATATCCCCCGCAAGGCAGGTGTTGCCGCCGAGGCGGCAGGTGTGTTTTTTTTGACCGGGCAGACCCGCGCCGAATACTTCCGGCCTGTACGGCATTTCCAAGACGTCGGGCATATGGCAGGCCGCCGAAGCGTCCAAAATCGCGCATGGCAGCTCTTCGTCGTCTGTTATATCCAAAACTGTCGAAACCAGCACCCCCGCATCGAGCGCGACCGCTTCGCCGGGTTCCAAATATACTTCCAGCCCGTATTTGTCTCTGATGAGCGTGATCGAATCAATTAACGTCTTTGTGTCATAGCCCTCGCGCGTTATATGCTGCCCGCCTCCGAAATTCACCCATTTGATGTTTTCAAGTTCCAGAAATTCCCCGAATTTCGCCTCGAATACCAAAAGCGCGCGCCTTAAAACGTCCGAATCCTGTTCGCACATCGTGTGAAAATGCAGCCCGTCTATATATTTCAGGTCTTGGCTGTTTTTTTGGATTGTACGCAAGGTCACCCCGAGCCGCGAATATTTGGCGCAGGGGTCATATATCTCGCGGCTGATCTCGGAATACTCGGGGTTTACGCGCAAGCCGAGGCGCTTGTTTTGGACCTTGGCTTTAAATTTGTTCAGCTGCCCAAAAGAATTGAAGACAATACAGTCGCAGATCGCCGCGAGTTCGTCAAAATCCCCTTCGGGGTAAGCCGGCGAAAACACATGCGTCTCGCCGCCCATATATTCGCGCCCGAGCTTTGCTTCATATAGCCCGCTCGCCGTCGTGCCGGCGAGATATTTTGACATCAGCGGGTAGAGGCGAAACATCGAAAAAGCCTTCTGCGCGAGCAGTACCCTGCAGCCGGTTTGCCTTTGGACGAACTCCAGCGTTTCGAGGTTTTTGATGATTTTGTCTTTGTCCACCACATATGCCGGCGTGGGGATTTCATATAATTGATCTCTCGTCATTATTCCACCAATTCCGGCTCAAAGCATTCGCTGTAGGGGAGCCCCCATTTGCATAGAGCTTCCATGAACGGGTCCGGGTCAAACTGCTCCACGTTGTATACCCCCGCCCTCTTCCAGCCGCCCTCTAAAACCAGCATGGCCCCGATCATCGCGGGGACGCCGGTTGTGTACGATATCGCCTGCGAGCCCACTTCCGCATAGCACTCCTCATGGGAACACACGTTGTACAGATAATAGTTTTTGGGTTTTCCGCCTTTTGTCCCCCGGTAAATGCACCCTATATTCGTCTTGCCCTTGGTTCTCGGCCCCAGCGAGGCGGGATCCGGCAAGATTGCTTTCAAAAACTGCAGCGGGACGATCTGTTTTCCTTCAAAATCTATCGGGACTATCGAAGTCATCCCCACATTTTCCAAAACTTTCAAATGCGTCAGATATTTTTCGGAAAACGTCATGAAAAACCTTATCCTTTTTATGCCCCGTATATTCAGCGCGAGCGATTCGAGTTCTTCATGGTGCAGAAGATACATATCCTTTTGGCCTATTTCCGGAAAATCATACGTTCTTTTTATTTCCATGGGCTCGGTTTCGACGAATTTCCCCAGCTCCCAGTAGCTTCCTTTCGCCGTTATTTCCCGTATATTTATTTCGGGGTTGAAATTGGTCGCAAAGGGGTAGCCGTGGTCGCCCGCGTTGGCGTCGAGTATGTCTATATATTCGATTTCGTCAAAATGGTGTTTTTGGGCATACGCTGAAAACACCCCCGTCACCCCGGGGTCGAAGCCGCAGCCCAAAACCGCCGTGAGCCCCGCTTTTTCGAAGCGCTCCCGGTATGCCCACTGCCATTTGTACTCGAATTTCGCCGTGTCCTTGGGCTCGTAGTTCGCCGTGTCCAGATAGTGCGCCCCCGCGGCTAAGCAGGCCTCCATAATTGTCAGGTCCTGATAGGGAAGCGCGGCGTTTATCACAATATCCGGCTTGTATTCCTTCATGAGCTTTGTCAGTTCTTCCGGGTCGTCCGCGTCTGTTTTGGCGGTACTCATTTTTGTCTTTGTGGCGTTTTCGAGTTTCTGCTTTATTGCGTCGCATTTCGATTTTGTCCTGCTGGCGATCATTATATCCCCGAATACCCCGGGATTCTGGCAGCATTTGTGGATTATGACCGAGGCGACGCCGCCGGCGCCGATAATCATAGTTTTCGACATGATTTATCTTCCTTTCTTTAACAAAATTTCGCGGAGCAGCTTGCAGGCGAGGCACACCGAGCGCCCGCTCGGATCCAAAGGCGGTGAAAGCTCGGTCATATCAAAGCCGACCACATTTGATTTGCTCACTTCAAACACCGCCTCCAAAAGCTCTCCGAAGCGAGCCCCTCCCGCCTCCGGGGTCCCCGTCCCCGGAAAATCGGCGGGATCCAGAACGTCGAGGTCAAGCGTAAAATACACGGGCCTGTCCGCTATTCCGGCCATGGCCGACTCAAGCCCGGAAAAGCCGAATTTTTCGATAAACTGATGTCTTTCGGAAAACTCAAACTCCCCGCGCTCGCCGCTCCTTATGCCGAACTGAAAGATTCTGCCCTCCCCCAGCACTTCATGGCAGCGCCTCATCACGGTCGCGTGGGAGAGTTTTTCGCCCATATAGTCGTCCCTCATGTCGGCGTGCGCGTCAAAATGGACGAGGCAAAGCTCCGGATATTTTGCGGCTGCTGCCCTCACTGCCCCGAGGGTGACCAAATGCTCGCCGCCAATCATCGCGAAAATTTTGCCGTCTGACAATATTTTGCCCGCGAAGGCTTCAATTTGCCCCAGGGCCCTTTCGGTATTCCCGAAACAGAGCTCCAAGTCCCCCGCGTCGAAAATTTTTTCGTCGGCCAGGTCTTTACCCTGATAAGGGCTGTAGCTCTCAATTGAGTAACTTTCGCCCCTGACCGCCGCCGGAGCGAACCTCGCGCCGGGGCGGTACGAGGCGGTGCCGTCGAAGGGCGCCCCGAAGATTACGGTGGAGCTCTCCCTGTATCCGCTTCCGCAGCCGATAAAATGCTCACTTTTCATTTAATTTAAAAGTTCCTTTACGTAATTGGGCAGCGCGAAACAGCCCCGGTGCAGCTCCGTATTGTAATATTTTGTCTCTATATTCAAAGCGTTCCAGCCCTCCGCTTTCAGATCCGCGAGCGGATGCGGCCCTTTTGAAGCGAACCCGAAGAGCCAGTGCCCCGAGGGGTAACTGGGGATGTGGGCCTGATACACCGAGGTCACCGGGAAAATGCTCTTTATCCGCTTGTTTATCTTCGCAACTTCCAGAGCGTCATTTTCGTAAAATGGGCTCTCGTGCTGGTTTATGAGTATGCCGTCCGCTCGAAGCGCGTTGTGGCAGCTGCCGTAAAATTCTTTTGTGAACAGCCCTTCGCCCGGGCCGAACGGGTCGGTGGAGTCTATGACGATCAGATCGTACTGCTCTTTCTTTTTCCGGACGAATTTGAGCCCGTCCTCGTAAAACACCGAAAGCCTCGGGTCGTTTAATTTGCAGGCGGTCGCCGGCAGGTATTTGACGCATGCTTCCACGACCTCCCTGTCGATTTCCGCCATGTCGATTCTTTCGATTGTATCGTACTTGGACAGTTCCCTGATCGTCCCGCCGTCCCCTGCCCCAATCACCAAAACGTCTCTTACACCCAAATTCACCGCCAAAGCGATATGGGTTATCATTTCGTGATAGATAAACTCATCCTTTTCGGTGACCATCAGAAATCCGTCCAAAGTCAAAACGGCGCCCATTTCATTCGAGTAAAAGATGTCTATCCGCTGGAAATCGCTTTTTTTGCTGTACAGCTGCCTGTCCACTTTTATGGAATATTTCACGGCCTTCGCGTGATATTCCGAAAACCACAATTCCATAATTCTGCCTATTTCGCCTTGTTTGCGGTCATTTCCTCTATGGTTTTGGTGTGCAGCCTCGCCGCGCCCATATATCCTTCCTTTATCTTCACCTTTGGGTTTTCCAGCCTTTTTTTCGCTTCGGCTATGACATCTTTGTACTGCGGGAGCCATTTTTCTCCCCCCACGAGCATTTCGTCGGTCATCTGTTCTATTTCGTTTGTGTTGCACACGGCCCCCGTGAGCGGGTCGAGCATCATGGCCTGGATCAGAAGGTTCCTGTCGGCGTTCACCGCCGCGGCCACCGCCAGCCTTTGCACATTTATGCTCTGCGCGCATACCGCCGCGCACCCCAGGGGCAGATCTCCCACCTTGGGGATGCTCACTCCGTTTTTGTCCACATATCCCGGGACCTCGACGATCGCGTCGTCGTCAAGATTTGAAATGCAGCCGTTGTTTACAACGTTGAAATGCCCCCTGTACACCCTGCCCGTTTCTATGGCCTCGATGATCCTCGAGCCGTGTTCCGCGGAGCGCTGCGTGCCGTCGTATTTTTTCGCGTCGCCGGCAAGCCAGTTGGGGAAGTCGTTTTCAAACCAGTTTCTCCCCTCCGTGCAAACCCTCAGATATCCCCCGGTTTCCCCGTTTATCCACGCGCCCAGATCTATCCAGTCGGCTATTTCGTCCGGGCGTTTGCGGTACCAGGCCACATATTCCGAGAGGTGCCCGTTGGATTCCGTCGAGTAATACCCGAAGCGGCGCATCATGTCTATGCGCACTTTCTCGGTTTTGGAATAGACAGGGTGATTTTCAAACGCCTCCAAGATTTTGCCGGTCATGTCCTCGCCGTTGTGTTTCACCCGGATATACCAGGTCTGGTGGTTTATGCCCGCGCAGACGATATCCACTTCGTCCTGCCGCAGCCCCAGCGCGTCGGCTATCTGCCAGTGGCCGCCCTGGACCCCGTGGCACAGGCCTATGGTGTTCACCTTGCCGTAGTGGTTCGCCGCCCAGGTCATCATGGCGTTGGGGTTGGCGTAATTCAAAAACAAAACATTATCTTCGCACACTTCTTTTATATCCCTGCAGAAGTCCAGAGTCGCGGCCACCCCGCGCTGCCCGTACATGATTCCGCCCGCGCACAGCGTATCGCCCACGCACTGGTCGACTCCGTAGCGAAGCGGGATGTTGATGTCGGTCTCGAAGGCCTCGATTCCGCCGATCCTGACGCAGCTTATGACGTACTTCGCCCCTTTGAGCGCCTCTTTCCGGTCCGTGGTCGAGTGGATTTTGATTTTGAGCCCGTTTGAGTCGATGTCCTTCTGGCAAAGGGCGGCCACCATTTCGAGATTTTTTTGGTTTATGTCGGTAAAGGCCACTTCGCAGCCGGCAAATTCCGGAACGGACAGGATATCGCCCAAAAGCGTCCTTGTAAATCCTATGCTCCCCGCCCCGATAAACGCGATTTTAAATGACATGATAAATACCTCCGTTTTATTTAAAATAATTGTTTTTATTTCATTCTACAGCAAAAATGTTTCAAAAAATGAACAATAGTAGAAATTTTTGTCAAATATGATTTATTTTATGAAAAACAGTCTTAATAACCTTGCCCATACGCGTTTGGCTTCCAAATTGGGCATAAATACTTTAAATACTTCGAAATCGATACGTTCAAACGACAAATATCCCGCTTGAACAGCCAAAGTGCAGAACGACACATCGTCGCAGGCGGAACGAAATCCTCAACCCTTCCAAATTCGATGAATCCAAGTTTACAAAATCCAAATATACTACGGGATACTGATTGATTTTGCGAAATTCCGGGCTGGTTTCTATATACAGCCCGGAAAACAAACGCGCCGTACTTTTCATACAATCCAAAAATACCGCCAGTGTATCCATGTTGAGCGATTTTCCCATCCTCCGGGGTCTCGTGAACAGCAAAACATTGTTGGCATCCTGCAAAACGTGTTCTATAAACGCGGTTTTGTCGACGTATAAGTTGTCGTTTTCTATAAATTTTGAAAATCTGCTCGACGTTATATCTATTCGTTTTTTGTTCCCGACATACATAAACCGCCAACCCTCCGTTTGCCTATCCTATATTATTCTATTATACCGCAATTTCCGGGTTTTTTCAAGCCCAAAACAAAAAATTTCAAAAATGTTTCAAAAAAAATCGGAAATAACAAAAATTTTGTGGTATAATTGTATACAATGTCAATATTTATCTTAAAAAGAAAGCGGTCGGATTAAAAAATGCCCACAAGACAGAATTTCGAATTGATATCCATATGCATAGTTTCGGCGCTTCTGATAATTTTCGCCTCGCTCTATTTTGTCGGCACGAAAAAACGAAAAAACCTGCGCGCCGCGATAAAAAACTCAGACGATTTATATAAAAACTACAACAGGGAACTCGATGAATTTGTTGAAAATATGCGCATAATGACCGCGCAGCTGGATCTGCTTTTTGAACTGGGCCCCGTTTTCACCGTTTGTTACGATTACATCCAAAACTTTTTCTATATAAGCGAAAACGGCCAGTCGCAGCTCGGATTCGGCGAGTTGGACGGCGGCGAGGCCGACCAGAAAAAATTCGAAAGCCTGATACACGGCGAAGATTTGTCCCTGTATGAGGAAGTGACGGATTTTGAGGATATACGAAAGCGCGAAATAGCGGACAGCCCGTATATAATCAGGCTGAAGGGCCAAGGGGAAAGCTACAAGAATTATCTGATGCGCGTCAGGCCGATATACGACGAGGACGGCATAAACAAGGCCATTGTCGCCGCTTTTATAAACACGGACTATATCGCGAAATAAATAAGCGTTGTGGAAAAACAGGGCTGTTTGACGGGAGGGGCAAACCTATGAAAGTCGTTATATGCGAAGACGAAAAAGCTTTTTCGGATCAGCTTGCGGGGTATATAAAAGAATGGGCAGCCGAAAAAGGCGTTTTGGTTGATATATTCAAGTACACAACCGCCGAAGAATTTCTGTATGAGTGGCAGGACGGAGAAGACTACGACATAATATTTTTGGACATCATAATGGGGTATATAGACGGCATGGAGCTGGCAGAAAAAATCCGTGAGACAAATACGGATATACCCATTGTCTTTGTGACTAATATAAAGGAATATAGATACGCAGCTGACGGATACGAAGTATCGGCGATGCGTTATTTGGAAAAACCGGTGCAAAAAGAAAAAATTTTTTATTGCCTTGACCAGGTCAATCAAGCCGACAGGATAAAAAAATATTTTCTGCTCAAAGACGCGGAGAGGACTTTCAGAATTCCCCACGAGGATATTATCTACATAAGCGTGTATTCGCATACGGCTACGGCAGTGACCGCGTCGAAAAGATACGAATTCAGGAAAACCACTTCGCAGATTTTGGAAGAACTGGACGACGCGCTGTTTGTGAAATGCCATAAGGCATATATCATAAACATACGGCGCGTGGAATCCGTATCAAAAACCTGCGCAATTATGTCAAACGGCGATGAGATCCCCATAAGCAAAAATATCGCGTGGGAAATATACGATATGTTTCACAAATATAATACAAATAAGCTGTAGCGGAGAGGAGCCCCGTAAAAATGCCGGTCGAATGGATTATTTTTGAAATATTTGTCAATATCGTCGAGATAAGCATTGTATTTTATATACTGTGCAAAAAATTTTCGGCAAAATACCAAACTTTTATTCCAACGCTTTTGTTTGCGGCATTATCCGTCGTTTGTATGTCGATGCAGTTATTTATCCCCGAGGGACTGCCGTCCGTTGACGCCGTTGTTTTTGTTGTATTCATTGTTTATGTGCTGTTTTTCAGAAACGGAAACATTTTGAAAAAAATATTTTGGGTGGCGCTGATAGAAGGTTTATTTATCAGCATCGCTCTTTCGACTACTGCGTTGTTATCGTTCATAACCGATACCAAAAGCATAGACATAATAACCAATTCCACGAATATAAGGCTGATGACGATAGTTATAGTACACGTGATAGATTTTATAGTGTTTTTTATACTGTCCAAGGACAGAAAAAAAACGGAATTTTTATTCAGCCCGTCTTTGATGATATGTTTCGTAATACCGCTGATCAGCCTTTTGTCCATAATTGCGGTTTATGAAATACTGATAAGCGATATACGGCAAAATATTCCGGAGCCGCTGATTTATGTGGTTGCTTTCAGCTATATTGTCATCAATATCGTGATTTTTATATTGTACGAAACAATGAACAAGGAAGCCGAAAAAAACTCCATATTGACGGCGAACCAGCAAAAATATGAAATTACCAAACGACACAATG
>WQXD01000153.1 GCA_009785015.1 Oscillospiraceae bacterium
TAAACAGTATATTTACCCATGAATTTAATATAATTAACTGCATACACGATGAATTAATTAAATGGTGTCCGTTTTCGGACAATTCTTTGTAATCTAACCCTCTGTAACTGATAGAATTTCGGGGAAGAGTCGAACAAGGTGAAATCATTGCCGCCGTCGTATCGAAGCCGTATCTGTACGCCGCATCGCCGTCAGCGGCGAAAATCAAGGAAAACAAACATAAAACAATCCAAGCTGCCCAAAAGAGGTTGAGGCTCATTTTGGGCCTTTTCACTTTGTTTGGAATATTTGTTCGCCACTTGCTGCCCACTCGCCCGATTGGAAAGTTAATAAACTTTTCATCGGGCTTTTTGCTGCCAAAAAATAAGAACAATTTAAAAAATTAATTGCAATGCCCTTTTTTGCACATTCAAGATATATTTACACCCGTATGACATTCCACGATAATGGATTGAGCCTCGCTGTAATAATGCTGTCTTTGCAGATAATATCATTTTGAATTTTAGGCGTGACGCGGCCGGGATTTTCAAATGTGTTTACCGCATACTTGTCCTCGTCCCACAGTGAAATATGCTCCGGCTGGGAATCGCATATATACCCTTGCGGCTCAAAATCAAGAATTACTTCTTCTTCGCTTCTGTTTACCGCAAAAAGTGTCACTCCGTTTTCCGTTTCCACAGCCACACTGTCAATTACGGGAACGTCGGTATAGTCTTTGCAGTCATATCTGCCGCATTCGGCCAAAGTATGCAAAGCAGTTCCGCGTCCGAATTTTGACGCGTGCATATACGGATAAAACATCGTCTGCCGCCATGCCGCACCGTCTTTTACCGTGGAATTTGCGCTTATCGGCGCGATGACATTTACAAGCTGTGCCTGACATGCTATTTTTACCCTGTCCGCGTGACGCAGGAGCGTAATCAGCATAGAACCCGAAACGGCGGCTTCTTCGGCGGAATAATGATGTTTTTTGACTTTTTTATCGTCTTCTCCCCCCTGCCACCATACATTCCACTCGTCGAACGATATATTTATTTTTTTATTGCTCTTCTCGCCGTCCATTTCGTTCCCCAAACACCAAAGTTTTTAGTCAAGGGATTTTTTTTGCTGTGAGTTTTCGAACCGCAACAAAAAAAGAGGGCGAAAAGTCAGATTTTTCTTGACTTTTCGTCCTTTTCGAGGTATAATATATTCCGAGCAGCGCATGGCAATTCTGCCGATATACCAAACACGAAACGATTGGAGGCATATAGAAAGAATATGAAAGAAATCGAAAACATTCAAGAAGCAATCGAAAACAACAGGCTGTTCCGGGAAAAAATGCTTTCCGACCCATACCGCCCGCGTTATCATTTCGCGATACCCGAAGGCATAGGCATGCCCGGCGACCCCAACGGCGCATTTTACGCGAACGGGCGTTACCATTTGATGTATTTGTATGATTGCAACGCAGATAAATACCGCTGGGGCCATATGTCAAGCGTCGATTTATTGCATTGGCGGAGCCATCCGGACGCACTCATGCCCGACGATTTGGACGGCGGTATATTCAGCGGCGGAGCTTTCGCCGACGATAGCGGAACCGTCTATCTGTCGTATTGGGCGCTGCCGCGCGACGGCGCGGGCGGGATAAGGATCGCATACAGCAACGACGTTGAGAACCACTATGAAAAGTGGGAAAAATCAGACGGTTACGCAATTAAATGCACGGAAGGCGGAATCCTCGAAATACAGGGTGAAAACGGGGAAAAACAATTTTTATGCTGTTCGGACCCGAGCAATATATGGAAAAAAGACGGCGTTTATTATATGCAGGCGGGTAACCTTCCGGTGTTGAACAAATTCAGAAATGACGAAGCCGCGCCAAAATATTACAGGGGCGACTGGACTGATTTGTTTTTTTCGATTGATATGAAAAACTGGGAATATTTGGATAGATTCTATCAGCGTGATATAAATAACGAATGGACCGACGAATCCGAGGACGATATGTGCCCGAGTTTCTTACCGCTCCCCGATACGAAAGAAGGAGGGCAAAGCGATAAATATCTGCAATTGTTTATCTCGCACAATAAAGGCTGCCAATACTATATCGGCGCTTATGATAAAAACAACAATGTTTTCATTCCCGAAAAACACGGCCGTATGTCGTGGAACGACAATGCGTTTTTTGCCCCCGAGGCTTTGACGGATAAAAACGGGCGGCAAATCATGTGGTCATGGCTGACGGACAACCCTCCGAACGAATTGGAACGCGGATGGTCCGGCGTATATGGATTGCCGCGCGCATTGTGGCTTGGCGCCGAGGGGGATTTGGGAATGGCCCCGATAAGCGAATTGGAAAAATTGAGATACAACCACGCAAATACATTCGACGTAAATTATGGGAATTCATGCGAAATCAAAATAGTTATTGATATGAAATCGGCCGCAAAAGCGGGGGTGAAAGTGCGCTGCGCGCCCGACGGGAGCGAATATACTTCAATATATTACGACCGTTCCAAAAATCAAATAATTTTTGACGAAACAAAATCCGGCGCGCAAGGAAGCTCTGTCAAAGGGCCGTTTTGTCAGACGGTTCCCTCGCAGATCGAAGCCGCCCCGTTTGTTTTAAAAGGTTTGGAATTTTTATCGATGAACATATTTATAGATAATTCCGTCGTAGAAGTATTTGTAAACGAAAGGCAGGCAATAACGAGGAGGGTATATAACAAACGCAAAGACAGTAAAGGAATCAAATTGTTTTCGGAGGGCGATATAGATATAGTGTCTTTGGATGTATGGGAAATTGCCCCGACGAATTTTTATTGATAACGCCCGGGGCGTAAAACCCCTATATAATAATCAAACGGAGAGATAAAAATGAGTAAAAAGGTGGCCTCATGCTTTTAACCATAACCTATACGGGGCAGAATACAACCGAACTCGGTTATCTGCTCTACAAAAACCCGTACCGCCCGCAGGTGTTTGCCCTAAACCACGGGAAGGCGTATGTCTTTTACCCGGAAGCGTCAAACGAGCGCACCACGGCGGCTCTGTTATTGGATATCGACCCTATCGACCTCGCGCGCGGAAAGGCCGGCGCGGCAAGCGGAGGTCTGTTTGATTACGTCAATGACCGCCCCTATGTTTCGTCGTCTTTTTTGAGTACCGCGATTTCAAAAGTATTCGGCACAGCCATGACCGGGCGGGCAGACGCGCATCAGGAGCTCTCCGATTCCCCGTTGGATCTGACGGCGTCGGTTGTTATGCTGCCCTGCCGCGGCGAGCGGGAAAAAATAAACAGCGTTTTCGAGCCGCTCGGATATGAAGTCAAGCTTGAAACCTTTGTGTCCGACGAAAAATTTCCCGATTGGGGCGAAAGCGAATATGTGAATTTAACCGTCGGCGGCAGGGTGCGCCTGCGCGATTTGTTAAAGCATCTTTATGTGCTTATTCCCGTTTTTGACAGGCAAAAGCATTACTGGGTCGGCGCGGACGAAGTGGAAAAGCTGCTGCGCATCGGTGAGGACTGGCTGCCCGACCATCCCGAAAAAGCGTATATTACCGCGCGTTACCTCAACCGCCGCCGTTTTCTTGTCAATATGGCCTTTGAGCGGCTCGCCGCTGCAGATTCCGCCGACGGGGAAGCGCCGTCCGCGGAGCTGAAAGAGTCGGAGGACAAGCTCCAAAAAACGCCGAGCCTGAACACACAGCGCCTTGGCAGCGTGATTGCCGCGCTCAAGGGCCGCGGCGTCAAACGCGTGATCGATATCGGGTGCGGAGAGGGAAATTTGTTGAACCTTCTTGTAAAAGATTCGCAATTCACAAATATCGCGGGCGTCGACGTGTCCCACATTGCCCTTTCGCGCGCCCGTGAAAAATTGAAATTGGATCGCGCCGGGGATTTTGCGCGCGAGCGGACAGTGCTGTTTCAGGGCTCGCTTACATACAGGGATTCAAGATTTTCGGGTTATGACGCCGCCTGTGTGATCGAAGTCATCGAACATCTGGATATCTCCCGCCTTGCCGCCTTTGAGCGGGTTTTATTCGAGTTCGCCAAACCGCCCGTGGTCGTTTTGACAACGCCAAACAGGGAATACAACGCGAATTACGGTTTTTCGCGCGAAGATGACCTGCGCCACGGCGATCACCGTTTTGAATGGACGCGGGAACAGTTTCGAAACTGGGCAAACCGTACAGCCGAAAGATTTGGATACACGGCGCAGTTTTCCGAAATCGGGGATGCCGATGAAACCCGCGGGGCGCCGACGCAGATGGGAGTGTTTACAATATGCAGATAGAAATTCCGGAAATTGCGGTGGTGGCGCTGGTGGGTGTATCCGGCAGCGGAAAATCCACTTTCGCGAAACAGTTCTTCAAGCCGACGGAGGTTTTGTCCTCCGATTATTTCCGGGCCCTCATATCCGACGATGAAAATAATCAGCAGGTGACCCCGCAGGCGTTTGACGCGCTCTATCATGTCGCCGCCAAACGCCTGGAACTCGGGCTTTTGACTGTCATCGACGCGACAAATGTACAAAAAGACGCCCGCGCGTCGGTTTTGCATCTCGCAAAAGAACAAAACTGCCACGCGGTCGCCATCGTTTTGGATATGCCGGAAAAACTGTGCAGGGAACGCCACGAAAAACGCCCCGACCGAAATTTTGGCGGCCATGTGATCACCCGGCAGCAGGAACAGCTGCGCCGCTCCGTCCGCTTTTTACAAAAAGAGGGATTTCGGTACGTCTACGTTCTCCAAAGCGAAGATGATGTCGCCGGCGCCCAAATAATCCGCACTCCCCTGCAAAACAACAAAAAAGCCGAATCCGGCCCCTTTGACATCATCGGGGACATTCACGGCTGCTATGACGAGCTTTGCGCGCTGCTGGAAAAGCTCGGATATTTTGTCGATAAGGCCAACTGCGCCGCCGCGGCGCCAAATGGCCGCAAAGCGGTATTTTTGGGCGATCTCTGCGACAGAGGCCCGGATAATATAGAAGTCCTGCGCCTTGTGATGGGTATGGTTCAATCGGGGAGCGCCTATTGCGTCGCGGGCAACCATGATGCAAAGCTTTTAAGAAAACTGCGCGGCTCCGATGTTTTGCTTACGCACGGGCTTGAGGCGACCGTCGGCCAGTTAAACGGCCAGAGCGGCGAATTTGCCGAAGAAGTGAAAACTTTTTTGGAGGGCCTTGTAAGCCATTATGTGTTTGATATGGGCAGATTGGTTGTTTCGCACGCGGGCCTGAAAGAAAAATATCAGGGGCGTGCCGGCGGGCGCGTCCGCGATTTTTGCCTGTACGGCGACACCACGGGCGAAACCGACGAATACGGACTGCCCGTGCGTTTGCCGTGGGCAAACGAGTACCGCGGCAAGGCGGCGGTGGTTTACGGACATACGCCCATACGGGACGTCGAAATGATAAACAACACTTTTTGCATCGATACCGGCTGCGTATTCGGAGGCAAACTGACCGCCTGGCGGTATCCCGAAAAGCAAATCGCGCAGATTGACGCAAAAAGGGAATACTGCGCCCCGGCAAAACCGTTCCTCGACCTCGACAATAATCCCCTTGCAGCCGATGACGCGTTGAATATAGACGACGTGCTGGGGCAGAAATACTTTTCCACCCGCCTGTGCAAAAGTATAAAGATCGCCGCCGAAAACTCCGCGGCCGCGCTGGAAGTGATGAGCCGCTTCGCCGCCGATCCGCACTGGCTGATCTATCTGCCGCCCACCATGTCCCCGTGTGAAACCAGCAGGCTGCCCGCTTATCTGGAACACCCCGCCGAAGCCTTTGATTATTACAAAAGGCGGGGCGTGGGCAAAGTGGTATGCGAGCAAAAGCACATGGGGTCCCGCGCGGTGATTGTCCTGTGCAAAAACGCCGAAGCCGCCCATAGGCGCTTCAAGGTGAGCGATGGCAGCTGCGGAATTATTTATACCCGGACCGGGCGGCATTTTTTTGACGACGCGAAAATCGAGGATACGATTTTGACGCGGCTTCAAAATGTATTGACAGCTTCCGGCTTTTGGGACGATTTTAACACTGATTGGGTGTGTCTCGACACGGAATTGATGCCGTGGTCCGCCAAGGCGAAAAAGTTGCTGGAAGAACAATATGTCCCCCTCGGGCGCGCCGGCCGCAGCGCCCTGGCGCAGGCAATTGACGCCGTCAAAAAAGCGGAAGCCGCCCTCTGCGGAAAAAACGCGGAGACAGAGGCGCAGTCGAGCCAAAACGCCGACCTGTCCGCGCTTTTAAAGCGCTGTCAGGCCCGCGCCGACGCGCTGAATCTGTACACGGACGCCTACCGCCGCTATGTTTGGGATGTCAGGGGATTTGACGATTACCGGATTGCGCCGTTTCATATCCTTGCCGCCGAAGGGGGGACGCTGTTCGAAAAAAATCATATGTGGCATATGGAAACCATAGCGAAGTACATGACCGGAAGCGATCCGGTCTTTGCGGCGACAAGCCATATTCTCGTGGATTTGTCCGATGAAGCCAATGCAGCCGCCGGAATTGCGTGGTGGGAAGAGCTGACGGCGTCCGGCGCCGAGGGCATGGTAGTCAAACCGCTGGATTTTATAGCCATGAAGGACACGGAGCTGTTACAGCCCGCAGTCAAATGCCGCGGGCGCGAATATCTGCGGATTATTTACGGCCCCGAGTACATGCTCTCCGACAACCTGACGCGGTTAAAAAAGCGTTCCCTGTCGAAAAAGCGGAATCTCGCGCTCGCCGAGTTTGCGCTCGGCGTGGAATCGCTGGAGCGTTTTACGCGGTGCGAGCCGCTCTACCGCGTGCATGAATGCGTGTTCGGGGTGCTGGCGATGGAAAGCGAACCCGTCGATCCGAGATTGTGACGGATTTTCACGGTTTGCGGATCTCGCCGTTTACCAGCTGCAGTTCGGTTGTGATATGTTGTGTATTGAAAGCAAATATCAGATAATTTGGTAAATATTATTTTTTATATCTTGCAATCTTCGCTTAAATGCGTTATAATTATTGATACATAGGATTTAATATTTGAGGTGTTAATTGAGGAAGCGGAGGCGGTTATATGAAAATATATCATGGCGGCTCTGCTGCGGTTGCAAAGCCGGAAATACGGATAAGCGCGTACAATAAAGATTTTGGGCATGGTTTCTACTGCACGGAATTTCAAACGCAAGCAGAACGCTGGGCAAAGCGTTTTGACACGTCAGTCGTTAGTGTGTATGAATATAACCCGAAAAACGGGCTTGACGCGCTTGTGTTTGCTGAAATGACCGATGAATGGCTCGATTTTATCGCCGATTGCCGAAATGGAAAACCGCATTTGCATGACATTGTAATCGGCGCAATGGCGAATGACCAAGTATGGAACTATGTCGCGGATTTTATTTCCGGCGTATTGACGCGCGAACAATTTTGGGTTTTGGCGAAATTTAAACACCCGACTCATCAAATCGCGTTTTGCAACAAGAACGCGCTTGAATGTATACGGTATATTGAAAGTTATGAGGTGAAATAGATGGTAAATAACGGGAGAGAAGATGGATTAGAAAATGATTTGTTTTTCGTTTGTTCGGTAATCGAGCATATCGGCAGGAGTACGAAAAATAAACGCAGCGAAGTAGTTGAGAAGCTCGGCGAAAAGGAAATATCACGGCTTTTGGAACTTGCGGACATTTTGCATTGCGAGCCTATCGAAGTGACATCAGGCAGGCTGATAGAACGCTACGGATTAAACGAAGGGAATTTTGATAATGTCGGGCTGTGCAAATACGCTGTGCCTACTCATTTTGATATTGCAAAAGTTTATAAGCGTTTAGTTGCCGACCTTGCCAACACTCAGAACATTGCGCCGCTAAGCGCGTTAGTAAACGTGTACACATCATGGATAAGCGAAAAAATCGACGATTATAATTCGAGTATGTATTTCGAGAATCCGCAGTATTTATATGCGTCTTATACTAACGGAAAAGTAATGGCGGATTGATTGAAATTTATATTTTGGAAGCTTAAACAAGCGAGGTGAAAGTTATGACATGGTTAGATTATATAATAACTGTGGCAGCTCTGTATTCAAGATACAATGCGCAGCTTTGGTTTAGATATCTGCGAAAGGATATTAACAGAAAAATTTCAAAAAAACAAATTGATGAACTTTATAACAGTAAAGCATTATCAGCTTTTCAACGAGTGTCATTAAAAGCAGCATTTACGGAAGGCTCACCGACACGTGAACATATAATCGCTTTGAATAATAAAGTTATTCCGAATAAATTATTGATATTGAGGGCGAAATATGATAATAAACTTTGAAGCAATATTCAAGAGGCTGACAACAGTTGACAAAAAGCTATAAAAAGTTATAAAAATCAGTTGAAAATTCAATAAAAACATGGTATAATATTTATGAGTTGATAGAAGTGAAATATTATAGCGTACATGGTAACACCGCAGACATTGCGAAACGATAAAGCAGATAGAAGAGCTAATACCCGACGGGGAGGCATCTAACAAATGATAAAGAGCATAAAAGTAATGTTGCTGCCGAACAAGAAGCAGAAAACAAAACTATTTGAGACGGCAGACGCGGCACGTCATGCGTACAACTGGACGCTGGGGACGCAAATGGACTATTACGAGGCTAACAAAAAATACCAGTCTGATTCGGAAGTCCGAAAAAAGTTCACGGAGCACAAGCAAGAAAAAGCATGGTTGTACAAAGTGAGCAATAACGCGACGAAACA
>WQXD01000154.1 GCA_009785015.1 Oscillospiraceae bacterium
ATAAACCCTGCATGGCATAATTCGGCATCAGCGCGGCATAACCCAATATAACGTCAAACTCGTCGTCCCCTGCCGAAACGGCTCTTCTTATATGATTGAAAAAATCAAACGCGCGGTCCCAGCTTGCGTCAACGATGCCGACGGGGGTGATTTTTATATTGAGTCTGTCTTCTACTGTTCTGTTGCGGTCATAGATCGCGTCGTTTATCGTATCTCCGGTTTCGGTTTCCGAAAAAACCTCGATTTCGAAAATATCCCCGTCGCCGTAATATCCGTTGTGTCCGAGCCGATGAAGCACTCTGAGTTCCGCGCCTTTAAAATCAAGATCGGCGGGCAGACTGTCGGCTATGTCTCCGAACGGGGATTCTTCGGTTTCATCGGCGGGAGTCCCTTCCGAAGCAATATCCTCCGGCGTATTGTTTGGGGTATCCTGCGGAGTTTGGTCCGCGCATGAAAACATCATTACGCACATAACCGTAATTACCATAAATAACGCAATTAATTTCTTTATTTTCATTTCGATCGCTCCTTTATTTATATTAATATTATATTAATTTTATTTGCCTATCATTTCGGCGTCAAACATTCCGTCAAGTCCGGCTATGATTTTCAGCCATTTTTTGTATCTCTCAAGCTCTATGGGAACGTGTCCGAGAACATAATGATTGCAGGATTTTTTGCCGTCTGTTTCCCATTCGATTATAATAAGCCGTTTTTCGCCGTGCGATACTCTTATCCGGCCGATAGGAACCGTGCTGTTCGGCGGGGAATAAAATCCGCCGTCTGCTATTGTTTCGCCCGTTTCGCCGTCCCATAGCCGGTAATTGCCGGAACAGGCGTGAAGCGTGTCGTTCGATATTTTTACTTCGCAATGCCAGTTTTCCGGCTCGGCTATCATAATACAGACTGGGTTCTGCGCGCGCTTGATATAATAATACGCCAGCTTTTTATTGAAATAATAGTCAACGACAGCGTCTGAGAACTGCGGCCAGCCGTCTATCATGTTCCACCAGATGATCCCTGTGCGCTGCCATTTCATTAACCGCGTGGTTTCTATAAAATGCTTTTTCGCTTCGGCCTGATTTATCTGCGACGCCAGAATAAAATCCTCGGGATCGTCCGGGCATACCCCGAAATATTCTTTTATCTGGTCGGCCATGAGCTCCACGCGATACGCGAAATTCCCGTTTTTGCCGAACGGGTCGGAGCAGTGCAGTATCCATTCGTCGTTATCTTTATACGGGAATATTTTACCGGGCGATAAAAATTTTTCCAGCGAGGACATCGACGGACAGCCGTGATATCCGGTTTCGCTGATAAAATGCACGGTTTTGTTGTGGTAAAACTCAGCCTTGAACGTATCCCTCACGCCCCACAGATGATCTTCCGGCATATGTCCGAACGGATTTCCCGTAGCGCAGGCTTCGGGAGAAAAATACGGCGAACTCGGCAGATACGGCCTTGCGGGGTCTTCGTTTTCAACGACTGTTTTGAGGATCTCGCGCGTAAGATAATTTAAGTTCGGGTCCATTTTTCGCCCCCAGAAATAATTATAGTCGCATTCGTTGTCGCCCGCCCATAAAACAACCGACGGATGGCAGCGTAATTTTCTTACTACCGACTCGGCTTCGGCGCATATTCTTCCGTAAAATTTTTCGTTACGGGGATACAGCGCGCAAGCCATTGAAAAGTCCTGCCATACCATTATGCCGTACTTATTGCACAAATCAAAAAACGCATGGTCTTCGTAAACATTCCCTCCCCAGCAGCGCAGTATATTGCAGTCTGTGTCCGCAAAGAGAGCGAGGGCTTCTTCGTATCTGTTTTTGTCGTTTGAGTGGAACGCGTCAAGCGGCACCCAGTTCGAGCCTTTGCACATTACCGGCTCGCCGTTTATGATAAACCTAAAATCCCCGGGGTTTTCAAGCGACGTGACCGCCGTGCGTTTCAGCTCGGCTGTCCGCACTCCCAAAACAGTATCGACCGAGCTTAATACTGTTGCTTCGCGCATAAGCGAAACTTTTACGGTATATACATGAGCATCGCCGTAACCGCGCGGCCACCACAGCTTGCAGTCGTCAAACCATATCCCGAAGGTCCCCGCCACAAACCAAATATCATGTATATGGCTGCATATCGCCGTTTCTCCGTCAAATATTTCTGTTTTAAGCGACAAGTCTTTGTATTCTGATATATTCGTTTGTATCTGATACGTTACGTTAAGATTTGCGCCTGTTTTGCTTCCCTGATTATGTATTGACTGCGTTGTTATATATACCTGCCTGATCCTGTTGTACGGCCTGTATTCGATATGCACGCCGCGCCAAATGCCGCTTGTTACCGCGCGGCATAAAATATCCCACCCGTAAGACGACACGGGCCGTCTTAAACTCAGCCCCTCATAGCAGCCCTGCTGGGCATTTTGCACAACTGTAAATTCCCCGGCAAGCTTTTCAGCCTCGACTATCGGCGACAGTATATGAACGGCGATTTCGTTTTCGCCGGTTCTGATATGATCGGTTATATCAAATTCATGCTCGATCATTGCGTTGTCGCTTTTTCCGATAAGCGCGCCGTTTATATAATATTCGGCGACGCAGTCCACCGCGCCGAACACTATAAAGGCGCGTTCGCCTGCGGTATTATCCGGCAGAGCGGCAATCTCAAATTCACGCTTGTAATACCATTCGTAAAATTCGTATTTCCTGAGGTTTTTCATGCCCATTCCCACGTAAGGCTCGGGTATTTTGCCGTTTTCGTATAACGCGAGCTGCGCTTCCCCCGGTACCCGCGCAGGGATCCATTCTTTGTCTTCAAGATCGGATAAATTTCTGACCGGGCTGATTTTCTGCTCAAATCCATACAATTTCCATTCGCCGTTTAATATTATCTTCATCATTTTTTGTTTTGCTCCTTTATGATTTTATTTTATATCATATATAATTAATATTTTCGCAGCAATTCCAGCATCGCCCTGTCAAGTTTCCTGCCGTCGCTCAAATCTTCATATTCCACGTCCGCCCTGCCACTGTTGATAATGCCGATAGTACCGTCGAAATTCCACATTGCCCAGCCTATTCCCGCGTCTTTCCAGATTTTTAAATAATCTTCCATCCATCTGAGAACAACATCATGCGGGGTTTTATTATAGCATCCGAATTCACCCACCATTACGCCGCCCCCGGATTCCATCACTTCTATCCATAAATCCATATACTCTTTTTTAAGCCATTCGGCATCGCGTATTTCTTCGCCGCCTGTAATTTCTACAACGCTGCCATTAGAGTCGATTTTCAATTGCGGAAATTTCCATGCCCATTCTATAATCGTCGGCTGGAATGAAAACTCGGGGGAATTGCCCGAAACCGAAGCAAAAGCAGTATCTTCCAAAGTCATCCAGTCTCCGACCGTGTTCTCTATCGTGACATTCTGCGTTCCGCTCGGGATATTTACAGTGAAATATAAATTATAGTCGTTTACATAAATCTGCCACTGCTCGTCCCATTCCGATTTTTCGCAGTCGTCTTTATCTTTTTCGGTATTGAATTTATGCTCAAGCAGCTTAACGCCGTCCGCTTTTATGACAAGCGTGGCCGAATTGCAGACTGTGCCGATTTTCACGGACAGCGTATAATCCTCGGGAAAATCATAATCAAACCCGAAAATGGTGCGGTCCGACTGCTTCATGTTGCCGAATAAAAACCGCGGCAGCGACATAACCGGCCACTCAGGCAGCGGCGCGCCTGCGTTCCACGGGGCCCATTCGGCTTCATAATGCGTAAGCTCGGCCGGCGCGTACCCTCTTGTGGACTGCGCTGCGCCGAGCTCGCGGATTTTATCCGACGGCTCCAAACCCACGTTATAGCCGTCAACTATAATAAGCCGGCCGGGGCTTATGTCCCATATTGCGCGGCACGCTTTCTCCGCCACGCGGAGATGCGCTTCCTCGGTTATATATGCCGGCTCGTTGAGCAAATTAAAACTCACGTATTCGTTCGGCACGTTTTTATACCGTTCGGCGAACACACCCCACATATTGGCGAAAGCTTCGAGCGGTTCGTCGTCTTTCCAAATATCCGTCGCTTCCGGCGGATCGAAGTTCGTGTGTCCGGGCGCCCTGTGGAGGCAGTAATTTATATGCAGGTCATATTTTATCCCGTATTCGAGTGCTTTGTCAAGCATCGCGAATTTGGTTTCGCTGAACTTGTCCCAGTCGCCGTCTATTATAAGCCCTCTGTAATCTATGGGGATTCGGACAAAATTAAAACCCCATTCGGCCATCAGCCTGAAATCATCTTCGTTGAACGGCTCGAAATCCACAGTAAATAAAGCTTCGGTAAGATTAAACCCGCGCCAAACGGGTAGTTTTTCCGCCGTCGGAGTCGGAAGCACCGTAGTTTTGGAATCGAAATCATAAGTAAATACTTTATTTTCAAATGTAAACGGCTCGGCGGGCGTTTCGATTTTATTTTCATTTTCGCTCTCTTTTTTGCTTTCTTTTTCAGTGTCGTATTCCGCGGAACCGTTGTTGCCTCCGATATTTACGGAATCGCTGCAAGCGGTCAAAATCGTCAATGCAAGCGCGAGCGCCAGCGCGAAAAATTTTGTTGTGTTCGGTTTTTTCATTGGAATCATAATCTCCTTTATGATTTTATTTATAATTTTAAACAACTATTCCAGCGCTAACGCCGCGTATAGTCCAATATCATCTCCTAAAACCGCCGGCACAACCTGACAGGCCGCAACCGAATGTTTCAAAGCTTCTTTTTTTATTATCTCATCGCATTTTGATTTAAGCAAATCTTCGCAGCGTTCGTAAATACTGCCGATAATTATCATTTCGGGGTTGAGCAAATCAATCATTAAAGCCAAAGAATATCCGAGATATTCCGCGCTTAAATTATATATATCGATCGCGTGTCCGTCGCCCTTTTTAGCCGCTTCGGCAATATTCTTCGCCGTGACTTTTTCTATATTCTCTATATTGTCGCAAAACGACGCTTTCTGCCCCGTTTGAAACAGTTCAAGAAGCTTTGTGCGCGCGATCTGTACAATGCCGCCCCCGCTGCAAAACCCCTCGAAAGATCCCGCCTTGCCGTATCCTACCGGACCGGATCTTTCGTCGCGTATATGGCCGATTTCCCCGGCCATTCCGTTTGTTCCCGAATATAGCCTGCCATCCAAGATCAATCCCGCGCCGAGACCTGTCCCGAAAGTGAGAAAAATCACGTTCTTCAGATTTTTATCTTTTCCCGCGCCGAATTTCCATTCGGCGAGAGCGCAGGCGTTGGCGTCGTTTTCAAGAATTGTCCTGATATTATATTTATTTTCAAAATATTCTACAATGTGAACGTTATCCCAGCCGATAAGATTGGGCGGCGACATGATCACGCCGGCTTTGCTGTCAAGAGGTCCGCCGCAGCTTATTCCGATCGACGTAATATCGTTTATTTTAATATCCGCTTTTTCTATTATATCCAGCATTTCGCTTTCGATTTTATTGAGCGTGGTTTCGTATGTATTGTCTTTGATCGTGGGGAAAAACGACGTGTCGATAAATTTCAAGCCGCTCCCCGATATTTCGCCGAGAATGACGGCGCATTTTGTACCGCCTATATCTATGCCTATCTTAAACATTTTTAAAATTTTCCTATATTTAAATTTATCATAAATCAAAAAATTCGCTTTCTATCATAGCGCATACAGCATGATATACCGGCAGCGTATATTCCTGTATCCTGTATGTTTCGCAAAAAGGCAGCGTTATGGCAGCGTCGCATATATCTTTCAGCTTTCCTCCGGTTTTGCCGGTCAAAGCTATGATTTTCCCGTTCATGGCTTTTGCCGTAACTGCCGCGTTTACGACATTTTCGGCGTTTCCCGATGTTGATATAGCGATCAAAACGTCGCCTTCGTCCATGTATCCGTAAACCTGCTGGGCAAAAATCATATCCGCGCCGATATCGTTTGCAACGGCTGTTATCAGGCTTGTCTGGCTTACGAGAGAAACCGAGCGCAGCGCGCCCTGCAATTTACTTTGGATCCCGTTGATCTCGACCGGACGTTTTAACATAAAACCTTTCATGAGCTCGCCGACGATATGCTCGCTGTCGGACGCGCTGCCGCCGTTGCCGCAGATCAATGTCTTTTTTTTGTTTGCGTAACATTCTCTTATAATTTCATACGCGGATCTTATTTCGTTTTTCAAGCACAAAAGAACGCTGTAATTTTCAAAAAGACTATCGAAAATTTTTTTGGTTCTTGCTTTCATAAAAATTTCCCCATGCATTTTATTTTTTAATAACGCGCAATATAATTCGCCGGCTGATTAATATATGTAATTATAGCACAAATAAACAAAAATGTCAATACATAAAATTAGTCATTTTTATTTAATCGCTTGACTAAAATCAAAAAATATATTATAATTATTTCATTGAGCGAATAAATTCGATAAAATACAAAACATAAAACATAAAAACGAGGGGGAATAAACATAACACATATCGCTAATAACAAAGCCGCAATGAAAATAGAAAACCGCAGGCATGTTCTGAACATTATCAGTCGGCAGCCGGTTTCCCGTATCGCGGTTGCGAGAGAAACAAAACTTGCGCAAGCGACAATAACAGAAATAACAAACGAATTACTCGAAGAAAAAATCATCAGAGAAACTGGCAAAGGCAGTAATGCCACGGTACACGGGCGAAAACCGGTCACGCTGGATATAAACCCCGCATGGGGTTACATCGCGGGGATCAGTATCGACCATGAAGGATTTGAAATAGGCATACTTTCCGTTGACGGTAATATGATTGGCAGCGTAACGCAGCTGGAATATATGGAGCCTTCGGAAAAAACATTGGACTGTATCGTTCGGGAAACAAAAAGACTGATCGAAAAAAATAATATTGATCCGGCTTTGATTATCGGCGTGGGAGCCATAGCGCCCGGACCCGTTGACAGTGAGAACGGGATCATATTAAACCCTGCGGGTTTCGGCGCATGGAATAATTTTAATTTAAAACGCGCATTATCGGAAAGGCTGCCGTACAGAATCATGGTGCAGCATAACTCTACAGCCTTTACGCTAATGGAGCATCGGCTGAATTTAAGTAAGTACGGCAATTTTGCGCTGTTCGCCGTGAATATGGGTATAGGCTTCGGTTTGACTCTCAATGAACAGGTTTACACCAACACTAAGGGGTTCGGCTGCGAAATAGGCCATATGTCAATAGACATCAACGGCAGGCTTTGCGGCTGCGGCAACCGCGGCTGCTTGGAAATGTACGCTACAACAAAAGCGATTTTATATGATATCAAACGCGTGAGAAGCGACATAAACACCTGGCAGGAATTTATCGACAAAGCGCATGATGGCGATATATTTTGCTTAAAAATGATAGATATGCACGCTCAGTATTTGGCGCACAGCATAATCAACCTCAACAACCTGCTTGAGTTGAACGCTGTGATCATAACGGGGATGGGCGCATACCGGGGAGAATTATTATTGGAATGTATCAGAAAACATGTGTACGGCAATATATTGTCTAAAAACAGGAGGGTATTGATAATAAAAAATTCCGCCGTAACGGAAAACATCGGGGCAATATCTGCGGGATATGTGGTTATCGACCGCTTATTCAGCAAAGATTTATATTCGGAAGTTATAACCGAACGAAAAAGGACATAAAAAAATAGCCGCTATTTGCGGACCGAAACATATATACACAATGCAGGAGCGTTTAAAAGGTTATTTAAACGCCTGCAATGATAATAATATTAATATAAACCCGGGTTATGAAGTAATACAAAAGTTATTGAATAAAATTCAAAGCAAAGACGACTCAACCAAAATCGTAAAACTAAAAGCCGAATTATTACGCCAGTCTTCGGTATGTGAAGTCTGATTTTTATAAACATAGTCGTCAATAAAGTTATATCCAAAGTATGTTATGGGTCAGATCCCCCGTGTTAAAATATTTAATGATGTTTAACTTTATGAAAACGTTTTGTTGCCGCGAGCGCGCAAAATATAATAAGCGCAGCCGCGAGTATGATTATATTATTGTCGCTTGTCCGCGGAGAAGCGGGAGCAGAGGGAGCGGGAGTTTCGGGTTCGGGTATAATTTCCTCGGGAGCTTCCTCGACGGGTTCGAGTTCCTGTCCGACATGAGGAAACGATAAAGCAGTCTTAAATCCCCGATGCTTTCGGTGTGATACCCTCCGAAATCAAACGAGAGCCCATCTCTGATAATATCGAGCATCATAGCCGATTCGTCGTCGCGCAGATATAAAGACAGATACCTATTACGATACTTCGTCTAATTTGCCTGCGCCTAAAACTTCCTCGTGTATCTTAGCCGCTCCCGCTTCCCAACCCATTTGGTGCAACGCAGGATATATGCGCTCCATATCGTCCAAAGTTAATTTTTTTATCAGTTCCGCGCTCGATATGCCCGTGCGCCATTGATAATATGCGTACATCATACCTACCCACATCAAGTCTCCTCGTTTAACGCCTCTCTTGTAGTCCGCAGGTATAAACTCCCCGTGCGATATATCGCTGTTGTTTAATTCGCACAGAAAATAATTTAATACGGCATTATGCGACATATAAGCATATTTGAAGTTACCCTTGTCTAAATAGCTCCGTATATTG
>WQXD01000155.1 GCA_009785015.1 Oscillospiraceae bacterium
AATTCAGATGACATTATTTCATCCTGTCGTCAATGATACCACGCCGCAAAAACTTTTTCAACGATTTTTTTTTTTTGTAACCGAGTTGTAACATTTGCGGAAAAATTTTATTTGCAATTTTTGTGAATCTCTGATATAATTGTATTTATAAAATTTACGAAAGCGGGTGAATACAATTTTTTATGGATAAAGAAAACAAGATCAGATCATCTCTGGACGAACCGACCAAGCAGGCGGTGAAACAAATGTGGAACATAGACGTCGACGGCGAGATAATGAGCCCGTTAGTGGATTATGTGTTCAAGCGCATATTCACCGCCGACGACAAAAATTCAAAAGCGGCGTTGATAGCTTTCATCAACAGCATATTGGAACACGAAAATGACGATAAAATCATCGACCTGACGATTATCAACCCTCAGATACCCGTTGAAAGAGGCACGGAGAAAAAATCGATATTCGATATAAGGGCGAAGTATAACAGCGGCAGGCAATCGGTGATCGAGATGCAGAAAGATCCAACGCCGGGGTTCAGAAAGCGGTCACAGCACATAATATCCAAGGTATACGCAGCGCAGGAAATATCGGGCCGGGAATACGACAAGCTGGAGAAGTGTTACCTTATATGCATCACCAACTTCAACATCATCACGGAGACAGAGGATTATATCAAGGACTACCGTTACCGTGACCGGCAGGGAAATGACTTGACAGACGACGTGACTATCGTATTTTTAGATTTGTCGAAGATAGACGATGTGCTGGATAAAAGCGTCGGTGAAATGACAAATATAGAACGGTGGGCGATATTTTTCAAATACATAAGCGACACCAGCAGGCGTGAAATATTAAACGATATATTAGAAAAAGAGGAGGGCATACGGATGGCAACGAATATATTGCTGCAAGTTAGCAAAGATGAAGAGGCAAGGGCATACTACGAGAGCGAACTGAGGTTTGAACTTGATCAGAGCAGCAGGATGAATCATGCAACAAGAGAAGGCCTGGCTCAGGGTATGGCTCAGGGTATGGCTCAAGGTATGGCTCAGGGTATGGCTCAGGGCATGGCTCAGGGAAAAACAGAGATGGCAAAGAATCTCATCAAGATGGGCCTGTCAAACACCCAAATATCCGAAGCGACAAATTTTTCCATGTCGGAAGAAGACATTGACATCTTGAGGGGAGAATGATCATGGATATCAGAAAATACAAAGTCGATGGCGGCGGGTTTGAGCTTTCCGGTTTTGATCCCGGGGATACGGGAAAATTCGGATCGGCCGGGGACGCCAAAAAATTCACGGCGAAAAATACCGAAAAAATCGCGAAGTATCAATCAAAGCTGTACGCAGAGGGAAAGACCGCGCTTTTGATCATATTTCAGGCGATGGACGCCGCGGGCAAGGACAGCGCGATCAAGCACGTGATGAGCGGAATAAACCCGCAGGGCGTCGGCGTGTACAGCTTCAAGCAGCCTTCCGCCAAGGAGCTCGCCCACGATTATCTCTGGCGCGCGGCGAAGGTGCTGCCGGAACGCGGCAAAATCGGCATATTCAACCGTTCTTACTATGAGGACGTCTTGGTCGTCAAGGTACACAAACTCTATGAAAAACAGAATATGCCCGAATATTGCAAAACGGACGAAATCATCGCGAACAGATACCGGCAGATACGCGACTTCGAAAAATACCTGTGGGAAAACGGCACCGTGATTTTAAAATTCTATCTGAACCTGTCCAAGGAGACTCAGCGCAAGCGGTTTTTGGAGCGCATCGACAACAAAGATAAAAACTGGAAATTTTCGGAGGCCGATCTGCGGGAAAGAAATTTCTGGGACGATTATCAGGGTGCCTATCAGGCCGCCATCGCGGCCACCTCAACCGAAAACAACCCGTGGTACGTGGTCCCGGCGGACAACAAATGGTACACGCACGCAGTCGTTTCCGAAGCGCTGCTGCAGGCTTTGAAAAAAATAAACCCCGAATATCCGGTGATTTCGCCGTATCAGGAGGGCGTGCTCGCCGAATGCAAGAAGCAATTGGCCAAAGAAGAGCCCCCGGCGAAATAATCGCGCCCGCGTACGAAATTGCGCCTTGACATTCGCGTATTGTTTTGATATAATGGATGTAAAATAAAACGTCAAACTCAAACAAGTGAGGAAGTAAAGTAAATTTATGGAAAGAATGAAAAATGTGATTTTGGACACGGACATCGGGCCGGACTGCGACGACGCGGGCGCCATCGCGGTTTTAAACAAATTCAGCGATTTCGGCGAGGCCCGGCTTCTCGCTATGGGCAACTGCACCGTCCACCCCGAGGGCGCGTACTGCATCGACGCGATAAACTGGTACTACGGCAGGCGCACGGTGCCGGTCGGAACCCTGAAGTCGGCGGAAGGCCCGGGAGCGGGCGACGACAGCTACCTGAAATACAACAAGTACATCTCCGAAAATTTCGACCACGCCTTCAAGCACACCCTCATACCCGACGTTGTGGATGTCTACAGGGAGGCGCTTGAAAAAGTCGAGGACAACTCCGTGATATTCATCACCATAGGCATGCTCACGAATATAAAAAACCTGATGCAGTCCGCCCCCGACGGCTACAGCGACCTTCCCGGGCTCGAGCTCATGGAAAAGAAAGTGAAGAAACTCGTGTGCATGGCGGGGAATTTCAGAGCCGGCCACGACGACTTTTTCCCCGAGTTCAACGTAAAAACGGATGTGGAAGCGGCGAGGTATGTGGTCGGGAACTTTTCCGGCGACATCGTTTTCTGCCCGTATGAAATGGGCTATCCCGTAGTGACGGGCACAAGGCTCATATCGATGGGCGACATGAAGAAAAACCCCGTGGCAAAGGCGTACCAGATTTACTGCGGCGAAGCGGGGGGCAGGAACAGCTGGGACTTGGTGGCGGTGTATTACGCGGTGCGCGGCACCCACGGGATGTTCAAGGAATCCCGGAGGGGCCATCTGACCATAGACGAGAACGGGTATACGTATTTCAAGGAAGACCCCGCCGGAAGGCATATGATCACGGCCAACAAGGCCCCGACCGGGGAGATAGCGCAGATACTCGAGGATATAATCAACCTCACCCCGGAATTGGTGCGGTGATATGGAGCTGTCGGCAGGCGACCGGGTCGAGACCAAAAAAAACCACCCGTGCGGCAAAAAGTCAAACAGATTCACAATTTTGAGAACCGGGGCGGATATAAAGATAAAGTGCGACGGCTGCGGCCGGGAACTGATGCTCCCCCGGCTCAAAATGGAGAAAATGATAAAAAACGTGATTAAGTAATGTAGGGAAGAGAATATAGGCGATATGCTTGAAAAACTGGCGGAAGCCGAAAAAAAATACGAGGACATAAACGAAAAACTCACACAGATCGAAGTCGTGACGGATCAGAACCTGACAAAAAAACTCATGAAGGAGCGCAAGGCGCTGGAGCCCGCAATCACAAAATTCAAGGAATACAAATCGGCCGAAAAAGGCTTCGGGCAGGCCCAGGAGATGCTGTCGGACCCCTTTATTGACCCGGAGCTGAAAGAGCTGGCAGTTGAGGAGCTGGAACACTGCAAGGCCGATATGGAGCGGCTCTTCGAAGAGCTCAAGATCCTGCTTCTGCCCAGGGATCCAAACGACGACAAAAGCGTGATCATCGAGATACGCGGCGGGGCGGGCGGCGAAGAAGCGGCCCTGTTCGCCCATTCGCTTTGCCGGATGTACACTATGTACGCCGAAAGCGTGGGGTACAAATACCAGATAATGTCGGAAAACCCGACGGAGCTCGGCGGATACAAGGAAGTCGTGTTTGAAATTGAGGGCGACGGCGCCTATTCCCGCTATAAGTTCGAGAGCGGCGTGCACCGGGTGCAAAGGGTGCCCGACACCGAATCCTCCGGCAGGGTGCATACCTCCACGGTGACCGTGGCGGTTTTGCCCGAGGCCGAGGATGTGGAAGTGGAGATAAATCCGGCGGATATAGAAATAGAGACGCACCGCTCGGGCGGAGCGGGCGGACAGCACGTCAACAAGACGGATTCGGCGGTCCGCCTCATACACAAACCCTCGGGCATAATCATAGAATGCCAGGACGAGCGCAGCCAGATCAAAAACAGGGACAAGGCGATGAAACTGCTCAGGACAAAGCTCTTCGAGGCGGAGACCGCAAAACAGATAAACGCGATAGCCTCGGAGAGAAAAAGCCAGGTGGGCACGGGCGACCGCAGCGAGCGGATAAGGACATACAACTTCCCCCAGGGCAGGGTCACCGACCACAGAATAAACCTGACGCTGTATAACCTGCCAAACGTGCTCGACGGCGCCTTGGACAATATAATCGACGCGCTCATAACCGCCGACACCGCGGAAAAACTCAAAGAAGGCGGCGCATAGGGCAGAATTCTAAATAAAACGGGGCTTCTGCCTCATTTCGTTTATTTCGCCGCTTTTGTTTTTGAGCGCCAGTTTGCAGGTGTTGTCTATAAAGCAGTTTTTTTCGAATGTGCCGCTGCCCTTTATATCAGCCGGTTTTACGGCTATCGCTATTTTTGTTTTTTTGCGGATTTCGGCGATATACCGCGCGCCGCCGGGGCCAAGCGCCAGAACCGCCGTGAAATCCGGCGGGGTTTTTTGCATTTGTTTGGTTATGCCGAAAAAGGCGTTCAGCACCGCCCGCCGGGCCGCGGAGGGGGTGATGTGCTTCGCGCACAGCCTTTTGACGAGGGAACCATAGTCAAAGCAGCCGTCTAAGGCTTTTTTTATCCTGTGCTCCAGCCCGCCGCCGATTTCGGCCGCTTCGGCGATTTCCGCCGCGCCGAGCCTCGACAGCTGCGATATGACCGCGGGGGCCAAATTTTCCATGTCGGTGAATTTCCCGTTTCTCACCAAAGCGGACACAGCCTCATACGCGGGCCCGGGCATGAATGCTTCAAGGGGGGCCAAATTTGCGCCCCCCTTTATGAATTTGCGTATATAGGCCGCGCTCACCGCGGTTTTGTCGGCTGATTCGGAATTGAAATCCGCGCCCGTCCTTTTGATGGTGAATGGGATGACGGGCGAGTCTGATTTTTTAAGCGCCTTCAGGTATTCGATGGCCAAAATGTTGTTTGAGCCCAGCAGAACCGAGGCTTTTTTTTCGCCGTAAAGCGAATAAAACAGCCTGTGCACGCCGGCCGGATAGCTTTGGTTTCTGTCTGTTTTTATCATTTCGGATAATTTCGACTCAAAATCCGCCCCCATGATTTTTTCGGCGGCAAACTCCAGAAGCCCCAGATCCCCGCACTCGCTTCCAAAACACATATGACCGATGCCCGAGAGCTTATTCATTATCCAGACGGCGCTTTGCGCGAATATGTTGGCAGGGGCGTTCGAATACACCGAGGGCAGCTCGAAAACCGCGTCCGCGCCGCATGAAACGGCGATTTCGGCCCTGTCGTATTTGGAGAACAGCGAAACCTCCCCCCGCTGGACCAAACTGCCGCTCATAACCGAAATCACGGCGGCGCCGGGAAACATTTCCTTTATTTTTTTTATCTGGTAAAAATGGCCGTTGTGAAACGGGTTGTACTCCGAGACCACCGCAACCGCCTTCTCCGCCATTTGAAATTCAACCTTTATAGAATCTGAACTCGTTCGCCGCGTCGATGACCGCCTCTATGTTTTCGAGCGGGTAGTCGGGGCCGATCTCTATGCTGAGTCCAAGCCCGCCTTGGGGAAGATACAGCCTTTTTACGCACTGCTCCACATGGCGTCTGAGCTCCAACGGAGTGCCGAAGGGGAACAGCTGCCTGTCCAAGTCCAAGTGTATCGGGATTTTGCCCTTGCAGACCCTCTCGAGGTTGTCGAGCCCGTTTGCCCTGTACTGCGGGTTTATCATGTCCACGCCGCATTCCTGCAGATCGGGCATGATTTCGTAGATGCAGCCGTCGGTGTGCATATAGACGAGCCTGCCGTCGTCCTTGCACAGCTTGTATATCGCGGCAAAGCAGGGTTTCATATATTTGCGCCATTTTTCCGGTCCCATGGCGAGCCCTTTCTGCATGCCCAGATCGTCGCCGAAATGCACCATGGGCTCCTTGTTGTTTTTGAGCATGATTTTCGTCTGCCCGATGTTGTAGTCCAGCACCTTGCCGATGAGCATCATGAGCTCCGGGGGCTCTTCGAAAAAGTCGACCATGGCCTCCTCAAAGCCGCGCAGGTCCAAGAGCCTCAGATACATAAACCCGTGCGGGAGCCCGTCGTCGACTTCCGGGACGCGCATATCATGCACCGATTCCCTGGTCGGGACCGGGTGCTTTGTCACTATCGCCGCCATTCCGTCGAACTCGTTGCTCCAGACACAGCCCCAGCGGTCCGTGTATCCGCCTTTGCGGTAACTCTCCGACAGATTCGCGTAGGGGTCGTAATTTTGCCACCAGCCGCCCAGCAAGTCCTCGTATTTCGCGATTATTTTTTTCACTTTGTCGCCGTACTTCATAAAAACCGCCGGCAGAAACCCGCATGTCACGGGTATGCGCTCGGGGTATTGCCAGGTCGCGGCCTTGATCAGCAGTTCGTTTGCCATATGTTGCCTCCTTGGAAAATATATTTAATTGGTGTTTTCGTTTTGGCCGTAGTAGGATTTGTCGCCGTGTTTTCTGTCGAAATGTTTTTTCAGCAGCTCTTTTGGCATCTCGTATTTCACATAGGTCACATTGGTTATGATTTTCGCGTTGAATGCCATATGCGCGACATTTTCCAGAATCACCGAATGTTCGACCGCCTGGTTCGCGTCTTTCCCGAAGGTAAAGGGCCCGTGGGATTTTACGAGCACGGCGGGCATTTCCGACGGGGATTTTTTTGATTTTTTCAGTGTTTCGATTATCACGAGCCCCGTGTTTTTTTCGTAATCCGTTTCAATTTCCTTTTTTTTCATAGCCCGCGTACACGGGACGGCGCCGTTGAAATAATCGGCGTGGGTGGTGCCGAGCGCGTCGAGGGGCGGCGTTTTGTACCCTTGGGCAAACGAGGTCGCGTACAGCGAGTGCGTGTGGCACACACCCCCGATTTTTTCGTACTCCCTGTACAGTTCAAGGTGCGCGGCGGTGTCCGATGAAGGCTTCAGTCTGCCCTCGACCACTTCCCCCCGCATATTCACCACCGCCATATCTTCCGGCTTCAGCTTGTCGTATTCCACGCCCGACGGCTTTATCACCACATATTCGCGGCTCTCGTCGATCCCGCTCACATTGCCCCAGGTCAAGACGACCAAATTGTATTCTTTCAGCATCATGTTTGCCAGATACACTTCTTCTTTCAACTTTTCAAGCATTTCGTAATCTCCTATACATAATTTTTGACGCAGCGCATCAGTTTCAGCAAAGTCAGCCTGTCGCGCACATACGGCGCGAGCCGGAACGCCAGCGGCTCGATTTCAGCCTTTTCGCATTTAAGATTGTATGCCTTTATCCCCGGCAGAGTTGTCACCCCGCCGAGAATATCCAATAATTTTATCAGTTCCTCTTTTGGCGGAATTGACGAGATGATATCCCTTATCGCCCCGAGGCTGCCGTAAAAACGGCCGGGCGTGACTTGTTTTACGCTGTTTTCCGCGTTCTCCTCGAGTATCGACTCATACAGGCCTTTGTAATATTTTTTGATCAGCTCATGCTCGACGCCGTAATTTTCGATAAACTCCAAATCATCCGCTTCCGCGAACCTTCGGTACAGCTCCGCGCACATAACGGTGCCAAGCCCCACGTTTTCCCCGTGCAGGCAATCAGTCGAGAGTATCACGTTCATCTCAAAAAAATGCGCGATATGATGCTCGGCCCCCGAAGCGGGCCTCGAGTTTCCGGTGTACTGCATGTAAAGCCCGCATTTCACAAGCGCCTCGATCAAAGCGGCGCAGAGCGCGCTGTAATTTTTTTCGCTTTTGTCGTCGCCGAACGCGGCCAGCGATTCCCTGAATTTTTCCACAGTTTGGTATTCGAGCTCCACAATGGGGTCGCATATATGCTCGCCGGTCAAAAGATTCGCCATGCGCCAATCGGCAAGCGCCGTGTATTTGCCCAGCACGTCCCCGGCCCCCGCGGCCAAAAGCCTCACCGGGGCTTTTTCGATCACTTTGGTATCCGCGAAAAGCGCCGTCGGCGCCGCGGCAAAAATCGTGAGTTTCATGCCGGTTTTGCTGGTGAGGGGGGATATGCCCGACACAAACCCGTCGACGCTCGCCGCGGTGGGATAGGATATGAAGGGCGAGTTCCGGCTTTGGGCGGCGAGCCTTGTTATATCGTGGAGCGTCCCCGCCCCCGCCGCGATGAAATAATCGAAGTTTTTATTTTCCAGCGCTTTTTCGCACTGCTCCACCATATATTCGTCCGCGTGGCAGGACCCGATGTCGAGTTTGACAGTTTGGCAAAGGCCGCCCAAGGCTTTTATCATATTTTCGGAGGCCGTATACGTGTTGTAGTCGCATATCACGCAGCCCTTCGAAGCGCCGCCGAAATTTTGCCTTATGTAATCGAGTATCTGCCCGGTTTGGTCTTCGCCTATGGATATGACGGCGGTGGCGCACTCGTGAATCCGGCCGCAGGAGCACGGCCGGGCTTTTGTTATATCTGTTTTTTCCATAAAAATCTCCTTCCCGAATTTGTCAATCGAGGTTTAAGGTTTTTTGCACAC
>WQXD01000156.1 GCA_009785015.1 Oscillospiraceae bacterium
ATCACGGGCTTTTTTAAATTTTTCAACGCCTTCCAGATGACTTCGCTCTGCGCCTGTATCCCCTCGACTGCAGACAGCAAAAAAACAACGCAGTCCACAACCCAAACCGAACGCTCGACTTCGGCGGCAAAATCGGTATGTCCGGGCGTGTCGATCAGATTTATATCGCAGTCCCGCCAATTTAAAACAGTCGACGACGCCCTCACCGATATTTTTCGCCTGCGCTCTATTTCCGTAAAATCCGTGTGAGCCGTTCCGTCGTCGACTTTGCCGGCTTCCCTTATCGCGCCCGCGGAAAACAAAAGCTGTTCGGTGAGCGTGGTTTTGCCCGCGTCCACATGCGCGACTATCCCGAGGTTTATTATTTTTTCTATCATTATCATTCGGCGCTGGAAAACGCGTCGATTGTCTTTTCGAGTTCGCTCTGCATTTTATCCTGTATTTTTTCAAAAGCGGAAACGATCGGGTCGCCTTTGTATACGCTTTTCAAGATCACATCGAAACAGCCTCCCCAGTTATATATCGGGCCGAAATCGTAACTCGCGTTTTCGCAGATTATATCTAACATTTTCTCGGAATATTCATCCCTTGTGAATTTGGTTTTGAGCGTCACTTCATACTGCGCGGGGGTGGAAGTGTATTTGCCCAGTGCCGCAAATGCTTCTATGAGCATTCCCGTCCTCTCGATATTTTCGTTTGTTTTGGGTACGGCCACCGCCACGGCCCCCCACGGATTGCAGTACGAATAATAGCTGTCCTGGCCTTCGTCGAGCTTGGGCATGGGCAATATACCGTAATCGTACTCCATATCCCTGAAAAGGGACAAATTGCCGGTGGTCTGCGTCAAAATGAGCGTTCTCCCTTCGCGGAACGGGGGCCCTTCCTCATAGGAACGGTACTGCGGATCCACGTACCAGTCGTTTCCGGCGAACAAGGCGGCGAGTTTATCTATCACTTCATAGCTTTTCGGCGTTCCGAGCGTTATTTTCGGGTAACCGTTTTCTATCGAGATTATATTCTGCCCGAATCCCCTGTAAAAACAAACCGCAGTCATGCCTTCGGTTATCATCCCGTAAAAATCGCTCATGTCGTGTTTTCCGTCGCCGTCCAAATCCTTGCCCTTGTCTTTTATTATTTCACTCAGGGCCTCAAGCGTCCACTTTCCGTCCAATACGTTCTGATACGGATATTCGAGCCCGTAATCCATGAACAGTTGTTTGTTGAACATGATCAAATATGGGCTCAGGGTAAATCTCGGGGTTATGTCGCCCGTGGGAAAGTAGAACCTGCCGTTTATGGTCATGTCCCGCGATGCGTACTTGCTCCACCACGGCTTGGACAAATCGACATTCGGGATGACGTTGAAATCATATATAGAACCGGTTTGCGCGAGGTTCCGCGTCACATTCTGGAAATCGCCTATGACGATGTCGAACGAATTGTCGCCGCTGGCGACCGACCTTTGGGTTTTGTTGGTCATATCGCCCACATCGTCGAGCAGGGTGTACACTATTTTTATATTGTATTTGTCTTCTATCAGCCGGTCCCTTTTATACAGGGAATCGTTTATGGGTTCGCCGGTTTCCTCTTCTTCGGGAGCCTGCCTTATTTCCAGTGTCTGATTCGGGCGGTTTGAAGTCCAGAACTTGAATTCATAACCGCCGAAATCCGCTTCGGGAAGGGAAGAAACCATAAAAACCGCGTCAATTTCGACTTCGGGTTCATTTAGCCCGCCGGATTCGTCCGGCGATTTGCCGCCTTGTTCAGGCGCGGTCTTTTCGTCATTGCCGCCGGCGCAGGAAGCGGCGAACAGCGATAAAATCAACGCGAAAACCAACAATATTTTTTTCATTTTAATTCACCTTTTTTTATTTAATTGCGTTTGCTTAGATTATATCGCACTTTCGGGTATTTGTCAAGAGAAATGCCGCTTGACAATTAAATATATAAATGGTAAAATATTGATATTGAAGATATTTTTGAATTGAAAAATTCTCTTTTGGAAGAATTATATCCCGAAGATTTTGGGCGCGTGAAAAAACTTTACGAAAATATACTCAATTTTTAGATAAGGATTTTTTACAAATGAATTACAGAGCAGGCATCGACATAGGTTCGACCACGGTGAAAATTGTGATACTCGGCGAAAACGGCGAAATGATATACAAACGCTATGAACGGCATTTTTCGAAAGTAAAAGAGAAAACCGCGGAACTGCTGGAAGACGCCAAAGATATTTTGACCGGAAACGGGATAAAACTGACTATGACGGGGTCGGCGGGGCAGGGGGTAGCCCAAATTTGCGGATTCGAGTTTGTGCAGGAAGTGTTCGTCACCGGTGAAATGGTAAAACAATATTATCCCGAAACGGACTGTGTGATCGAACTCGGCGGGGAAGACGCCAAAATCATATTCTTGAAAAACGGGCTTGAAGAACGCATGAACGGTTCGTGCGCCGGAGGCACCGGCTCCTTTATAGACCAGATGGCGCTTTTGCTGGATGTCTCGTGCCGGGAATTGGACGAATTGAGTCAAAAGGCCGAAAAAATACACCCGATAGCTTCGCGCTGCGGGGTATTCGCGAAAAGCGACATACAGCCCCTTTTAAATCAGGGGGCAAAAAAAGAAAACATAGCCGCGAGCATTTTCCAGGCGGTGGTCGACCAAACGATAACAGGGCTGGCCCAGGGCAGGGAGATATCGGGAAACGTGCTGTTTTTGGGCGGACCGCTGCATTTTTTTTCGGGGCTCCAAAAAAGATTCAAGGAAACCCTGCGCCTATCCGACAGCTGCGCGACTTTCCCGGATGACGCCCTTTACGCGGTCGCTCTGGGGGCGGCCTTGTCCGCCGGAAAAAACGATATTTCGCATGATTTTGAAAATATAACGGAGCAATTGGAAAAATTTTCGGCAGCTTCAAAAAATATGCACAATACAGAAGCGCTGTTTGAAAACGAAGAGCAGTACATAAAATTCAAAAAACGCCACTCGGCGAACTCCGTAAAACAAGCGGATATAGGCGCATACGAAGGCGGCGCTTATCTGGGAATCGACTGCGGAAGCACCACTACAAAAATCGTTTTGACAGATGAAGGCTGCAATATTTTGTACAGTTTTTATGCCGCGAACTCCGGAAATCCGGTCGGGATAATTTCGGAGGAGCTCAAAAAGATACGGAAATTATGCGGAAGCAAAATAACGATAAAAGCGGCGGCAGTCACGGGATACGGCGAAGAACTCGTCAAAAACGCCTTTTCGGCGGATTACGGGACGGTGGAAACTATCGCGCATTTCAAAGCGGCCAAATACTTCGACCCAAACGTGACCTTTATTTTGGACATAGGCGGGCAGGATATAAAATGCTTTAAAATAAAAAACGGAGCCATAGACAATATAATGTTAAACGAAGCCTGTTCTTCGGGTTGCGGTTCGTTTATCGAAAATTTCGCGAAAAGCATGGGATACGGCGTCGAAGATTTTTGCAGGGAAGGGATATACGCCCAAAATCCGGTGGATTTGGGCTCGAGATGCACGGTATTCATGAATTCTTCCGTCAAGCAGGCGCAAAAAGAAGGAGCTTCGATAGGGGATATATCGGCGGGTCTTTCGATGAGCGTGGTAAAAAACGCCCTATACAAAGTGATAAGGATAAACGACGCTTCAGAACTCGGCGAAAATATCGTGGTCCAGGGCGGAACTTTTTTAAACGACGCGATACTTGCGGCTTTCGAAAAAAAGATCGGAAAAAACGTGACGCGCCCGAATATAAGCGGGCTGATGGGGGCTTTCGGGTGCGCGATTTACGCGAAAGAAAAAGCAAAAAAAGACCAATTGGAAAAGAGCTCCGTATTGCCGACCGAAGAACTCGAAAAGTTTTCGCATTCGTCAAATTCCGCGAATTGCAATCTTTGCGCCAACAAATGCGCCATAACGATAAACAGCTTCTCAAACAAAAAAAAGTATATTTCCGGAAACAGATGCGAGCGTGCGCTCAATACAAAAGAAAACGAAAAAATGCCCGAAATGTACGGATTCAAATTGGATTACATCAAAAGCGTCATAAATTCGGAAAAAAAAGATTCCGGCAAAAAGACGATAGGCATGCCGCTCGGTTTGAATTTTTACGAAATGCTCCCATTCTGGTACACTTTGTGGACAAATCTCGGCTTTAACGCGGAAATTTCCGATATATCGACAAGGGAACTGTACCGTTTGGGCCAGAATTCCATCCCTTCGGATACGATATGCTACCCTGCCAAACTGATGCACGGCCATATTGAAAACCTGATAGAAAAAAATATAACCCACATATTTTACCCCTGCATGACATATAATTTCGACGAAAAGATAAGCGACAACAACTATAACTGCCCCGTGGTCGCCTATTACCCCGAAGTTTTAAAAGCGAATATGAACAGCTTGCAGAATATAAACTTCATGATGCCGTATTTGGACGTTTCAAATAAAAAACTGTTCACGAAAAAATTCACGCAATATTACAATTCTTTGGAAATGTTCGAGCCAAAAAGCAAGAAGATCATAAAAAACGCGGTCCAAAAAGCATATAAAAGCCAGCAACTGTATTTTGAGGTGATGCTGGCGGAGGGGAAACGGGCGGTACAGGCGGCCGCGGAAAAAAACCAAAAGCTCATCGTACTGTGCGGCAGGCCGTATCACGCGGATCCCGAAATAAATCACGGGATAAACAAAATGACAGCCTCGCTTGACTGCGTCACGATAAGCGAGGACGCGGCTTCCGCCATGCTCAAAACAAAACCGAAAACAAATGTTTTAAATCAATGGACATACCACGCGAGATTGTACAGCGCCGCCGAATTTGCGTCAAAACGCGAAAACACCGAACTTGTCCAGCTTGTTTCGTTCGGGTGCGGAATAGACGCCGTCACATCCGACGAAGTGCGCGCCATTTTGGAAAAAAATTCAAAATTGTACACGCAGATAAAAATAGACGAAATAAACAACTTGGGCGCGGCCAAAATCAGAATGAGAAGCATGCTCGAAGTCAGCGGGGAAAACCAAAACCAGAAAGGCATATAATTTTGAATAAATCTAAATATCCGGTTTTTACGAAGTCCCAAAAAAAAGAATATACGATTTTAATTCCGGACATGCTGCCTTCTCATTTTAAACTGATAGGCAAAATAATGGAAAATTACGGCTATAACGTAAAACTCTTGGAGAGCTCAGGCCCCGAAATCGTAGAATCGGGGTTAAAAAGCGTGCATAACGACACATGTTACCCCGCTCTTTTGGTCATCGGCCAGTTCATATCCGCTTTGGAATCCGGAAAATACGATAAAGATAAAACGGCTCTCATGATAACACAGACGGGAGGAGGCTGCAGGGCCTCGAATTATATATATTTATTGAGAAAAGCCTTGAAAAAGGGAGGATACGGGCACATACCGATAATATCCATGAATTTTTCGGGGCTCGACAAAAAAACTTCGTTTAAATTTACGCTCCCCATGGCTTTTCAGTTTATATATTCGGTGCTGCTCGGCGATCTTGTGATGCTTTTGTATAATCAATGCAAACCCTATGAGATAATTCCAAAAAGTTCGGAAAAGGCGGAAAGCGAGGCGTTTGAGTTTTGCCGCGGCTTATTTAAAAAAGGAAAAATGGTTTCGTACAAAACCGTGAAAAATACATACAAAAAAGTGATAGATATCTTCGGCAAAGTGGAAAGAACAAACGAAAAAAAAATAAAGGTCGGGATAGTCGGGGAGATATATGTCAAATATTCGCCGCTGGGAAACAACGATTTGGAAAAATTTCTGCGTTTTGCCGGAGCCGAAACAGTCGTTCCGGGACTTTTGGATTTTTTTATGTACTGCGTGACAAATTCCGTAAACGACCGGACTTTATACGGGAACAAATTTTTTAAAGCGAAAATATATAAAATCGCCTACCATTGGCTGTTGAAAAAACAATCCGACGTCATAGCGGCGATAAAACAAAACGGCGGATTTGAGCCGCCGGCGAGCTTTGACAAAACGATGGAAGGGGCAAAAGAATATATTTCGCCGGGCGTGAAAATGGGTGAAGGGTGGCTGTTGACCGCCGAAATGATAGAGCTCATACATTCGGGGTCGGAAAATATCGTATGCGCTCAGCCGTTCGGCTGCCTGCCGAACCATATAATCGGAAAAGGTATGATAAAAAAAATAAAAGAAAAAAATCCCGAAGCGAATATAGTGGCGATAGACTACGACCCGGGAGCGACGAAAATAAATCAGGAAAACCGGATCAAACTCATGATTTCGATAGCGAAAGCTAAAATGTGATTTTTTATGAAAAAAAAGATTTTTATTTCATGCGGAATATTGCTAATTCTCATCGTATTGTTGGTTCCGTTTAAGTATGACACGTTAAGTGACGGAGGAACAAGAATTTATTCTGCCCCATTGCTGAAAATCGTGCAATGGGTCGATATGGATATGGTTCGCGATGATTCGCCCAGGAATTATATAACTTCAATATATTTTTTCCCGGAAAATCTGAAAGATATCGGCGAATTAAAGAAGGAGCATTTTCGCTTACAAAACATTTCCAAAGAAGCCGAAATTGATTTGTACGCCGTTCTCGATTTGATGGATAATTTAGTCAGATATATCGATCATCCAATAAATTCAAAAGCGGATATGGAACAAACGGATTTTTTATATTTTTTGTTTTATTTGGCACTAAAAGAAAATAAAACGCAATGTGAGATGATTGAATATACAGACACGCAAGGCGGTCCGGATTCATTCGGATACGGGCATGAGAGAAGATCCGAACAGCATACAGTCGGATTTGATGTTTTGGCGGAATATATGGGCGTATATTTCGGCATAGGCGAAAAGTATTTCGACAAATATAAAAACGGAAATTATGAATACAAATCGCCCCATGATTTTTATGACGCTGACACCGATACATTTAAATTTCTTACGGTAAATGATTATTTATGGGGCACCGGAAATTATTTCATATCGAGGATGGATACGAAAATATACATAACAAGAAATGAAATTGCGGTAAAAACCATGTATATGTACGACCCTTATTGCGAAGATATAAGAAACAGCGCGGATTATAAATTTAATATTTACAAAATAAACGGAGAAACATATTTGAGGTTGGTTTCGGTCGGCATATATGCCGACGAACGCAACAAAAATGCAGAAGTTGTACTGTCCATCGACGGAAACGATTATATTGCGCCGTGGATTGTCTTGGATAGGAACGGAAAACCCGAGTATCATACCCTCCAACCATTCCGCACGGCAGATTTTCATTCGTGGTCTTTTACGGTTGCGCCGCATAACCAAGGAATTGGGTTTTTGGGTGTGAACGGAAACACTGCGTATTTCATGGTTGCATATATGAGTATTTATGATGTTTATTTATACGATTTAGCGAAAAAAACAGGATGTTTTATGTCAGGGGCGGAAAATTTTGTAGAATATTACAAAGATGTATTGGAGCTTCTGCGAAGCGAAAGCGGTGAAATTGCCTATGCTTATTTTGATTGCTATATAGTTTCAATGCCGCCGGACAGCGATTTTGTTTTGATTAGGCGTTCGAAGGATAAATGTCGCAGCTTGGCGGGGGAATATTATATGCTCAACCTGAAAACCGGAGAAAAAACATATATCTGCGATAGTTATACGAGGGATTATTTAATTTCATACATGGAAGAATCCTATGTATGGATAAACGAAAATCACCTGATGATCAACGTATTTCTTGAAAATGACAACCCGACTTACGATGTAATTTATGATGGAAAAATTTGGAAGATTACGTAAGAAAAAATATGTTTGCGCCAAAAAAAATAAAATAACGGTTGACGATATTCGAAAATGATGATATAATATTAAAAAACCGGAAAGGCGAGGATTATATTTTGAGCGAACAGATAAAATACAAAAGAGTTTTATTGAAACTTTCGGGAGAGGCATTGAGCAAGGGCGGAAAAAACATTTTGAATTACGATGTGCTCAAAAACATCGGGCAAAAACTGAAAACATGCGTGGAAATGGGCATATCGTTTGGAATAGTGGTGGGAGCGGGAAATATCTGGCGCGGTTCGTTCGGCAAATCCATGGACAGGGTGAGAGCGGACCATATGGGAATGATCGCCACCGTGATAAATGCCCTGGCACTGCAGGACATACTCGAATCGGAAGGCGTAGATTCAAGGGTTATGACCGCAATCGAAATGAATCAGGTCGCAGAGCCGTATATCAGAAACAAAGCGCTTTCGCATTTGAAAAAAGGCAGGATCTGCATATTCGCCGGGGGCACCGGAAATCCGTATTTTACCACGGACACGGCTTCGGTCCTACGGGCGGCAGAAATAGAAGCCGACGTGGTTTTGCTGGCCAAAAATCACGCGGACGGCATATATTCGGCAGACCCCAATGTATTTCCCGACGCGACAAGATTTGACAGATTGGATTACAGGGATATACTGACCAATAAAAATCTGGGGGCGATGGATACGACGGCGGCTTCCCTGTCGATGGACAACCATATACCGATATGGGTCATCGGGATAGACGACCCGGAAAATATAATAAAAGCGTTGAAA
>WQXD01000157.1 GCA_009785015.1 Oscillospiraceae bacterium
GATTAAATTGGCGAGGAAATACAGTTTCGACAAATACCAAAAGGGCAGGGGAACCATACTCACGTTAAAGGATTCGTTCCACGGGCGCACAATGTCCACTCTCGCCGCCACCGGCCAGGATTCTTTCCACAATTACTTTTTCCCTTTCCCCGAAGGATTTGTTTTCACCGAAGCCAACGATATCAAAAATTTCGAACTCACGCTCGAAAAACACCCAGATATATGCGCGGTCATGATGGAACCGATCCAGGGCGAGAGCGGGGTCAACATAATCGAATGCGATTATGTCAGGGCCGTCTACGACATATGCCAAAAAAAGGACATTTTGCTGATTTTCGACGAAGTGCAGACGGGCATTTCGAGGACGGGAAAGTTTTTCGCGCATGAATATTTCGGCGTTTTGCCGGATATCATCACAACGGCCAAAGGGCTCGGCGGGGGGCTGCCGATAGGGGCGTTTTTGTGCAATAAGAAGTTGGAAAAAACGCTCGACGCGGGCAAGCACGGCTCGACTTTCGGGGGAAATCCCGTGGTGTGCGCGGGGGCCCTGGAAGTACTGAACACGGTGGCAGAACCCGGATTTCTATGTGAAGTCGTCAAAAAGGGCGAATACATCACAGAGGCGATAAAAAAACAAAACAGTCCCGTCGTCGGCGAAATACGCCACAAAGGGCTGATGATCGGTGTGCAGCTGAAATTAAAAGACGGTGAAACCCCGAAAGACTACGCGAAGAAGTGCCTTGAAAACGGTCTGCTCGTGCTGACGGCGGGAACCGACGTGATGCGTTTCCTTCCGCCGCTCAATATATCCTACGAGGAAATCGACGAGGGCCTGAAGATTCTGACGGAAATTTTAAAATAGAAAGGAAAGGAAAACACACGTGAAAAAACATCTGTTGAAAATGGCTGACTTGACAAAAGACGATATTTTTGAAATATTCGAGACAGCCGAAAAATTAAAATACTACAACAAGAATAAAATAGAGCACCCCTTGCTGAAAAACAAGAACTTGGGGATGATATTTAAAAAATCTTCCACGAGGACGAGGGTTTCGTTCGAGGTGGGGATGAGCCAGCTCGGAGGCAAAGCGTTGTTTTTGTCGGAAAAAGATTTGCAGCTGGGCAGGGGAGAAGAAATATACGACACAGCCAAAACTTTGTCCCGCTATCTCGACGGCGTCATGATTAGGACATTCGAGCAAAAAGACGTCGAGAAATTCGCCGAATACGGCTCGATCCCCGTGATAAACGGGCTCACGGATTACGCCCACCCCTGTCAGGTGCTCGCCGATCTGATGACTGTGAAAGAATACAAATTAAAAGAATACAAAGCATTTGACAATTTGAAATTGTGTTTTATCGGCGACGGTTTCAACATGGCCAATTCTCTGACTGTCGGAGCCCTGACGGTTGGGATGGACGTCGCGGCGGCAAACCCCGAAGGCTATGAGATAAAGCCTGAAATGAAGGATTTCGGGGCGCAGTTTAAAAACAAGTTCCTTTTTACCAACGATCCGAAAGAAGCCGCGAAGGATGCGGATGTGCTTGTCACGGACGTCTGGTACAGCATGGGGCATGAAGACATGAACGAACGCAAAGAAGCGTTCAAAAATTTCAAAATCGACGCAGAATTGATGAAACTCGCCAAAAAAGACGCGATGGTTCTCCATTGTCTGCCCGCCCACAAAAACGAGGAAATTTCAGCGGAAGTATTCGCCGCCCACGAAAACGAAATTTTCGACGAGGCGGAAAACCGGCTCCACGCGCAAAAAGCGGTGATGGTAAAACTGATGGGCTGACGAGCTTTCAAATATATTTTAAAATGGTATTTACAATTGCAATTAAAAATGATATAATATCTATAATGACAAAATAAAAGGGGATATTATATACAATGGCAATATTGGTTACGGGCGGAGCGGGATACATCGGGAGCCATGCCGTGAAAATTCTGGATGACAGAGGCTATGAAACGGTTGTAATCGACAATCTCGCCAAGGGCCACGAACAGTCTTTGAGATCGACCAAAGCCAAATTTTACCGGGGCGACGTCGGCGACGGGGATTTATTGGGCGAAATATTCAAAGAAAACACAATTGACGGGGTCATGCATTTCGCCGCCTGTTCCCTCGTCGGGGAGAGCGAGACCACGCCCTACATATACTACAAAAACAATGTCGTGGCGACATTGGAACTTTTAAACGCCATGGTCGAATATAACGTAAAACACATCATATTTTCGTCGACCGCTTCAATTTACGGAATCCCCAAAAACATACCGGTGGTGGAGGATGAAGATCAAAATCCGATTAACACCTACGGCGACACAAAACTCGCCATCGAAAAAATGCTCGCCTGTTTTGACCGGTCGTATGGGCTCAAATACATTTCGCTGCGGTATTTCAATGTGGCGGGGGCGTATAAAACCGGGGAAATCGGGGAAGACCATTTGACGGAAACGCATTTGATACCGATGGTTTTGCAGGTGGCAAACAAAAAAGCGGACAGGATAAATATTTACGGCGGCGACTACAACACCCCCGACGGCACAAACATCCGGGACTATATCCACGTCGAGGATTTGATCGAGGCGCACATCAAAGCGCTGAAATATTTGAAAAAGGAAAACAGATCCGATTATTTCAATCTCGGGAGCGGGGGAGGGTACTCAAATCTCGAAATCGTGAATACCGCGAGAAAAGTCACAGGGTGCGAAATTCCGGCGGAGATCACAAAAAGGCGCCCCGGGGATCCCGACATACTGATAGCTTCGAGCGAAAAAGCCGAAAAAAACTTGGATTGGAAAAGAAATTACCAAACCATCGAAAGCATAATGGAATCGGCTTGGAAATGGCACAAAAATCATCCGGACGGATATAAATAAGCTACATATTTTAATTTATAGAAAAGAGGTATTTAATTATGGCGGCAAAAAAAATAGGGCTCCAGGTTTATTCCATACGCGACATCTACGCGAAAGATCCGGCCGAGGCGTTCGGGCTCGTGCGCGACTGCGGCTATGACGCGGTGGATATGTTCGGCCCCGTCACGATGGGCGCGGAAGAACTAAAAAAGCTGCTCGACGATTTCGGGCTTGAATGCTGCGGCTGGCACGCCTCCTGGGATTATATCAGCAAGCCGGACATTTTGGAAATGTACGCGGCTTACAACAAAGTGATAGGCAACAAGTATCTCATCTGCCCGGGACTCCCATTTGCCTGGAAGGAAAAAACGACAAAAGAAGAATGGTTGGACGCCGCGAAGAAATTTAACGAGATAGCAGTTCAACTCAAAAAGCACGGGATGTTCACAGGGCTGCACTCGCACAGCGTGGAATTCAAGGCGATTGAAGGCACAGACGAAATGCCCTGGGACATAATCGCGAAAAACACCACATCCGACGTGGTGATGCAGCTCGATATGGGCAACACATACGCGGCGGGGACGGAACCGATACCGGTGCTTGAAAGATATCCGAAAAGGGCCCAGACGGTGCATGTCAAGCCCTATTCGCTGACAAAAGGCATGAAAGCCCCCATAGGCGAGGACGACATAGACTGGGCCCGGACCGTGAAATTCTGCAATGAATTGGGAAACACCGAATATTTTATCGTGGAATACGAAGAAGAAGACGCGAAAACGGGAATAAAAACGTGCATCGACAATTTCAAAAAGTATTTATAAACAAACTGTAAGCGTTAAAAAAGACGCTCCCGGAGCGAAAGCCCCCTTGGGGGCGTCTTTTTCGCGCTTGACAACTTATGAGGAGAATGTTTTTATGAAAAAGAGAATTATAATAACCCCCCACAACCACTTTGACCCCACATGGCGGCGCAGTTTCGACAGAAAATCCCGCCTCGGCAATATAACCATCGCCTCATATGCGGAATTGGAAGAAATTATCATAGACAAATGGATCGAATCCGGGCAGACTTTTACAGAGGGGCAAGCGGCGGTTTTGGAAAAATATTTGGAGAGAAACAAAAATGACCCCGACAAAACGGAAAAATTCAAAAAGGCAATAACAGAGGGCAAAATCTGCGTGCCGATGGCGGGCCAGACCGTTCAGGACAACAATCTGCCCGCCCCGGAAGGGCTGATAAGAAATTTTTTGGCTGCGGCGCCTTTGTATAACTCACTTGAGACAAACCCCGAAGATCTGAAACTCGTATGGATAGAGGACACTTTCGGCTCAAACCCGAATTATCCCCAAATTATCAGGGGAATCGGCGGCGAGGTCGTGTGCAAGTTTTGCTATATCACCCCACATGAAAATGTATGGGTCGGCATAGACGGCTCAAAAGTGGCAATACTTGAAAGATTTTACACAAGTTTGGGAATCGGCGGATTTGAAAAACAGCCGTACTGCCTCGAATGCAACGGAGAAGGCTGTGAACAATGCGACAATACCGGAATGAAATTTATCGGGCCCGCCGGCGCCGGGGCCATTCGCTCCGTATTTGAGCGCGCCGCCGGTATTTTAAATTCAAATGAAAATTTGCAATTGATCGCAATAGAAGTGGGCGGGGAAGAGCTTCTGCCGGAACCGGAGCTGGGCGCGGTCATTTCGGAGATGTCGGCGAAATATGCGGATCTGGATATACATTTCGGGACTTCGTCGGATATATATGACTGCGTCAGAGACGATATAGGCAAGGCCCTAGAAGGCGACTACGAAATATCTCCGGATTTGAATCCGGTGTTTTCGGGCTGCTATGTGTCGAGGATAAAGCTGAAGCAGAAAGTGCGCAAATTCACATATCAGCTGCTCGCGATAGAATCCGGTTTCGCGAACAGGTTCTGGAATAAAAACGAATCCGGAAATTTGCCGGATGACATCAAAAAAGCGTGGAAAACTTTGACATTCTGCCAATTTCACGACGCGGTAACGGGGACCCATATAGATAACGCATACGCGGAGCTCACCGATTTTCTCGGCGAAGTCGAATCGGTTATAGAAAAATACCGTCAAAAACGCGAAAAAGAAGACATCGGATACGAAATCATATCGGGTGAAAACACAGTAAAATTCGACGATGCGGGAATTACGGGCATAACTACGGGAAAAGAAAACAAAGAGCTGTTCAAAACTATGCCATACGGCAAAATACGCCGCCCGTTTCGAATAGGGGAGATGTGCCTCGAACAGGATGTGGGCGACGCGTGGGCGACAAGGGTGCCGCCTCAGTTCAGTCCGCAGAATAACTGGAACCTCGTCCCTCTCGGAGATTTCCAGCGCATAACAAAAGCAAATAAAACCTCCGTGGTCTGGGAAGGCGAATATACCGGCACGGACTACATGGTAAAAAAATTGAAGTGGGTCACGACGCTCACTGCCGGAGAAAACGGAATGTTGAAATTCAATGTCGATATAGACTGGGACGCGGACAGCAGAAGAATCAAAGTTTTGTTCCCGATAGACAGTTTCGAGGACAGCGCGGTCTTCGAGGTTCCGTTCGGCCATATCAAGAGAAAATATGACCCGAAAAAACTGAGCTATGAGGCGTGGTCGCCAAACTCGATGGAATATCCGGCGCAGAATTTTGTTTTGCGCACGATCGGCGAAAATTGCGGAGTAGCCGTTTTAAACCGCGGGCTGCCGTGCCACCGCTGGTACCCCGGCTGTATGGAGCTGTCCCTTTTGCGGTCTCCCCAATGCAATTTTTGCGTCAATGAGCAGGCGCATTATGATTTCAACGATATAGCGAATCTTCGCGATTATGGCAGCCATAATTTTGAATTCGCGCTTTTGCCGTACTGCGACGGCAAAAAAATCGGCGATATCGCGAAAATTGCGCACGGGTATAACCAGATCGACAAAATAGAGCTGCCCTTTGAAATAAAAGGCGAAGCGATAGTCACCGCGTTTAAGCCGTCGGAAGACGGAAAAGCCTTTATCCTCCGTTTTTATGACCCGACCGGCGAAGGCTGCAAATGCGATATAGACTTCAAAAGGAAAGTATCTGTCTGCGAGTGCGACATGCTCGAAAAGCCCTTGGAAGGCGCAGCCTGCGAAGTTGTCGAAACATACAGCGCGAATTTGTCCGAATTTAAAATATGCACGCTGAGAATCGGTAATTAAAAAGGAGAAAAACAGATGAACGAACAATTGCGAATAGGAGTCGGAAAAAGGGATATAACCCCAAAAGTGGGCCGTCCGCTCTTTGGCTACAGGCCCGATATTTTCAGCAAATCCGTAAACGACGCCCTGACGGCGACAGCCGTCGCGTTTTGCCAAAACGATACCAAAGCCATGATTATTTCAGCCACACTGGGGGTTTTTAAAACAGAGCTCGCCGATAAAATACAAAGAGTCATAACCGAAAAAACAAAAATACCCCATGTCATACTGTCTGCCACCCATACCCATTCGGGACCCAACACAAGCGGCATAACGGGCTGGGGGGATATCGACCATGAATACTGCGACGATATTTTACTCCCCCGCCTGACAGAAGCCGCAGCAGAAGCCGCTTGCTCGCTTAGGGACGCCAAACTCGGAATCGGCGTTGTCAAAAGCCGCGTGGGGATAAACCGCCGGCAGCACGGCGCCGACGGCAAGATAAGCTTGGGCCAGAATCCGTGGGGGATTTACGACGATACCATGACGGTTCTGCGTTTCGCCGAACCCTGCGGCAAACCGTTGGCGAGTATCGTGCATTACGGCGCGCACTGCACGGCGGCGGGGGCGAATACCGAAATAACAAGGGACTGGGCGGGATTCATGCTCGACAGGCTGGAAAAAGAATCCGGCGCCCCGGCGGCCTTCATAAACGGAGGATTCGGAGACGTCGGCCCGCGCCTTTCAAACGGCGCGACGACAGGCGATATATCCCATGCCGGCGAAATCGGGGGCATGGCCGCCCTTGACGCGGTTTTGGCGTGGAAAAATTCCAAAAATACGGAACCGGCAAATCTGAGCGTGAAAACCGGAGAATTGATTCTTCCACTGAAAGCGCGCTTGCCCCGCGAAGAAGCGCAAAAATTGTTTGAACAAACAAACGAAAACGCGGTGAACATAGAAGCGCAGAAACACCGGTACTACAAAAATGTTTTGGCCTCTTATCAAAACAAAGAACCGGAAGAGAAGCAGCTGATCATCCCCCAGACATTGGTGAGTTTGGGAAATGTGGTTTTTGTGCCTTTCATGTTTGAAGTGTTTTCGGAGATAACAATGCGTTTGCGCCATTACAGCCCCTATGAACACACGTTGTGCATGGGGACGGCCAACGGATACGAGCATTATCTGCCTTCGCAGGATCAGCTGTGCCGCGGGGGATATGAAGTTGGTATGTTCCAAACCTCCAGGGTGCAGTCCCTGTGCGACAATACGGACGACATTATCATCAGGGAAAATTTGAAACTCATGGAAAATATGAAAAAATAATGAGAAAGCGGGGAAAAATATGGGTATCATAAAAAAAGCGGCGCTGTTCTGCGTCATTTTGGCGCTGTGTATGACTTCGTCGTGCCAAAACGCGGAAAAAAACGCGGACACAGATTCCGTGCAGGCAGACCCGGACGAAAAAAAAGGCGAAAGCCAAACGGACGATATTACAGAGGCGGAAATCGTCCCGGATCTGCCGGATATAAATTTCAACGGCTATAAATTCCGCATACTGAACACCACGCAGGAAGCCCTGCATTGGATGACCGTCCAGCTTGTATCCGAAGAAGAGACGGGTGATGTGCTAAACGACGAAATATACCGCAGAAACATGGTGATCGAGGAAAGATACGGGATAACAATCACGGAGACCGCCGTCGGGGGAAACTCCGTCGGGGCGGGTATGGGAGCCGTCCGGGACACGGCCCGCAAGAGCATATTGTCGGATTCCGACGAGTATGACCTTGTCATGTCGGGCACGGCCGTTTCCTTTGACTTGGTGAAACAGGGGATGTTCGTGGATTTTAACAACATACCGTATATCGATCTGGCAAAACCGTGGTGGGACGGAAACCTGATAAAAGAGATAACGATCGCAAACAAGCTGTATATAGCCCCCGGAGATTTCAGCCTGACCCACTACTCGACCACGCTCGCCCTGAATTTCAACAAAAGCTTAGTGCGCGATTACGGGCTCGAAGACCCGTATAAACTCGTCAAGGACAACAAATGGACGCTGGGCAAATTTTTTGAAATGATGAAAACCTGCAGCGCCGATTTAAACGGCGAAGGAAAATACGACAAAGAAGACCTGTACGGGCTGGCGGCGCTGCATTTTGTCTTCATACCTTCACTGAGTGTGGGATGCGATATGAGATGGGTCGAAAAAGACGAAAACGACATACCCAAACTCGCAATGGAAAATCAGTCCTTCATCGATAAAATGCTTAACCTCGCGGAAAATCTCTACGCTGGGCCCATAATATACGACGCCGAAACGGAAAAAGCCGAACATAAGACGATCATCGAGATCTTTGAAGACAACCGCGCGCTTTTCTTTATAGAGCTTCTCCACCATTCCCATTATTTCAGGTCGATGGAAGTCGATCTGGGATTTTTGCCCCACC
>WQXD01000158.1 GCA_009785015.1 Oscillospiraceae bacterium
AGCAGGAATTGGGCGAAGCGGTAAAACTGCTGGATATGTACGGTATAAGGGCCTCGGCCATCGGCTCGCCCATAGGGAAAATAAGGATCACCGACGATTTTGAGGAGCATCTGAGGGTTTTCGGCAATGTGATGGCGGCGGCTTCGGCTATGGGCACAAAGAACATAAGGGTTTTCAGCTTCTTTATACCCGAGGGCGAATACGCGAAATACAGAGGCGAAGTGATGCGCCGGCTCGGGGCGCTTCTGGAGAGGGCGCAGAAAAACAATTTGGTGCTGTGCCATGAAAACGAAAGGGAGATCTATGGCGAATCGCCGGAGCACTGCCTCGATATCATGCGGCATTTTGGGGGCGCGGTGAAATTTGTGTTCGACCCGGCGAATTTTGTCGTGGGCGGATTTGAGACGTATCCCGAAACTTATGACATGCTCTCCGGATATATCGAGTATATGCACATCAAAGACGCGGACGAAACCGGAATTTTCCCCGCCGGGTACGGCAAGGGCAAAATAAAGGAGATATTGACCTCTCTGATAACCGAAAAAAATTTCGAGGGGTTTTTGACCGTGGAGCCCCATCTGTCCGTCTTTTCAGGAATCGACGAACTGGAGGCCGAAGGAAAGAAAAACACATTGGTAAAAAACAAATACAGATCAAAGGCGGAAGCCTTTGCCGCGGCCGCGAACGCGCTCAAAGCTATTTTAAATGATATATATGGAGGGCCGTAAAAATGCCGAAATCAACATTGAAAATGCTCGCAATCGACCTCGGGGCCTCGGGTGGTAAGGGTTTTATCGGCGAATTTGACGGAAAAAAGCTCTCATTCCGGGAAAAACACAGGTTTTCAAACGATCCCGTGAATATAGGGGGAGCGTTCATGTGGGATGTTTTGAGGATATTCCATGAGATAAAAAACTCCGTTCGAAGCTGCGCCAATTCCGGCGATGGGGATATAACGACCATCGGGATCGACACCTGGGGGGTGGATTTCGGGCTGCTCGACAAAACCGGTATGCTGATTGAAAACCCGTATCATTACAGGGACAAGCGCGTAGACGATATTTTCGACGAATTTTATACAAAAATCCCAAAAGACAAACTGTATGCCATAACCGGGCTCCAGTATCTCCCTTTTAACACGGTATTCCAGCTCTTCTCATTGGCCGCCAAAAGGCCGCATGTGTTCGGCAATGCCGAAACCCTGCTGATGATGCCGGATTTGCTGAACTATTTTCTCACGGGGATAAAAAAGACCGAATATACGATAGCCTCGACTTCGGCGCTGCTCAACGCGAAAAAGAGGACCTGGGAAAAAGAAATCTTCGGTTTGCTCGGCATCCCCGAAAGATTGTTCACGGAAATCGTGCCCCCGGGCAATATTCTGGGCGGGCTCTCGCAAAATGTCAAGGATGACGCGGGCGATATAGGGGCAAAGGTGGTAAACGTCGCCTCTCACGACACCGGCTCGGCGATCGCGGCGGTCCCCGCCGCCGGCGACAATTTTGTCTATATCAGTTCCGGCACCTGGTCCCTGATGGGAACGGAAGCCAAAGAGCCGATAATCAACGAAAAAACGGCGCGCTACGATTTCACGAATGAGGGCGGAGTTGACCGCACGATCAGATTTTTAAAAGACGTCGCCGGATTATGGCTTGAGCAGGAATCGATACGCCAGTGGGAAAGAGAAGGCGAAAAAGTGACCTTCAACGAGCTCTCCGAGATGGCGATAAAATCCCCCCCGTTCAAAAGCCTCATAAACGTCGACGACGCCGACTTTATCGCCCCGGGAAACATGCCCGGGAGAATACGCGCTTTCTGCAAAAAAACCGGGCAGCAAATCCCCGAAGACAAAGGCGCGGTAGTGCGCTGCATATTCGACAGCCTCGCCCTGGCGTACAAACGCGTCCTTATGAGAATAGACGAACTGCAGGGGGCAAAAACGCCGTTTATCCACATCGTGGGCGGCGGGACGAAGGAGTCCGTTTTATGCCAGTTCACAGCGGACGCGTGCGGGGTCCCGGTATATGCGGGCCCAATCGAAGCCACCGCGATCGGCAATATCGCCGTGCAGATGATGGCCCAGGGGGAAATTTCGAATTTGGGGGAAGCGCGCAAAATAATCGCGGATTCGTTTGAGATCGTGTGCTACGAGCCGAAAAACACGGACGCCTGGGACGAAGCGTATCAAAAATATGAAAAAATAATAAATATTTAATATAATTTTATTTAAGTTATTAAGGAGAAAAATTTATGTCAGTTTCAAAAGCGTACGAAAAAGCAAAAGAAATATATGCCGGCCTCGGAGTCGACACGGATAAAGCCTTGGAGGCGATGAAAGCCTTCACGCTCTCAATCCACTGCTGGCAGGGCGACGACGTGGGCGGTTTTGAAAATTCCGGGGCGTCGCTCGACGGCGGCATCGCCGCCACCGGCAACTACCCGGGGAAAGCGTCCAAACCCTGCGATTTGCGCGCGGATATGGCGAAGGCGTTTCTTTTCATACCCGGCCCGAAAAAGGCGAACATCCACGCGATGTATCTCGAATCCGACAAAAAGGTCGACCGCGACGAAATAGAACCCGCGCATTTCGAAGGCTGGGTGAATTGGGCGAAGGATTTAAAAATCGGGATAGATTTCAACCCCACGTATTTTTCCCACCCCAAAGCCGCCGACGGTTTCACCCTGTCGAGCTCAAACGAATCCATCCGGAAATTCTGGGTCGAGCATACCAAAAGATGCCGCGTGATCTCCGAATATATCGGAAAGCAGACCGGGGTGCGCTCCATAAACAACATCTGGATACCCGACGGGTACAAGGATTTCACAGTGGACAAAAGGGCCCCGAGGGAAAAGCTGCTTGAATCATTGGATGAATCCATAGCCGTAAAATTGGATCCGAAGGCCACCTGCGACGCAGTCGAGAGCAAGCTGTTCGGCATAGGAAGCGAAACCTATGTGGTCGGCTCGCACGAGTTCTATCTATGCTATGTGATGAAAAACAAACAGCTGCTGCTGTGCCTCGATGCGGGACACTTCCATCCCACCGAAACGGTTTCCGCGAAAATTTCTACTGTCATGATGTTTATGGACGAACTGCTCCTGCATGTTTCGAGGCCGGTCAGATGGGACAGCGACCATGTGGTGGCCTTAGACGACGAGCTGCTTGCGATGTGCGCTGAAATTGTCCGCGGCGGCTATGAAAACAAAATAAACGTGGCTCTGGATTATTTCGACGCCTCGATCAACAGGATAGCGGCCTGGGTCATAGGCTCGAGGAATACCTTAAAAGGGATGCTGAAAGCTTATCTCGAGCCGGTCGGCCTTCTCAAAAAAGCCGAAGCCGAGGGGGATCTGACCACAAGGCTCGCGATACTCGAGGAGGTCAAGTCGTATCCGTTTTACGCAGTCTGGAATTATTACTGCGAGATGCAGAATGTGCCCGTGAGGGATAAATGGCTTGCCGAAGTCAAAAAGTATGAAAACGATGTGTTGTCGAAGCGAAATTAAGATAACGGCGGCGGCGTTTGTCATTTTGCTCGCGTGCGTTTTCTGCGCGTGTTCGGATATCGCGATCCAGGAAGACGGTTTTTTCACGATGGACACCTACGCCGAAACCACGGTGATAACCAAAAAGGCGGAAACGGGAAAAAAGGCGAACGAAAAAATAAGGGAAATATGCGGTGAAGTCGAAGGCCAAATATCAAAAACGGTCGAAACAAGCGAGATATACCGGCTAAACGAATTTCTAAAGAGCGAAGATTTCAGGGCGCCTTTCCCGTTGTCCGAAAAAACCGCGGGCCTTCTCGAATATGCGAAATACGCCAAAGAACAGACATCCGGCGCTTTTGATCCCGCTCTGGGCGAGCTCGTCGGTTTGTGGGGCATAAACGATTTGTCGGCGGACCATAAACTGCCCGAAAAAGACGATTTTTACCCCGCCTTGGAAAGGGTGCATAATTTCGGTTACAAAATAACGAGAACCGCCGAAGGCTGTTATATCGAAATGGAAGCCGGGTCAAGGGCGGAATTGGATTTGGGCGGTATCGGCAAAGGCCATGCCGCAGACGAGATCAGCGGATATTTGGTCGAAGCCGGGATATCGCACGCGCTCGTGTCGTTTGGAAGCTCGGTTTTGGCGGCGGGGAAAAACAAAGCGGGCAATCTGTGGACTGTCGGCATAACGGACCCCTTAAATCCGGAAAAACAATGCGGGTATATAAGCGCCACGGATAAATTCATATCGGTTTCCGGGGGATACGAGCGCTTTGTCACGATTGGGGGAATCGATTACTGCCATATAATCGACCCCGAAACGGGGTATCCGGTCGACAACGATTTGCTTTGCGTGGCAGTGGTGACAAATGCCCCTTCGCCCCTGCAGGATAAGTCCCTGCGGGAAAGGTTCTCTGACAACGGGGCGCTGTCCGACGCGCTGTCCACCGCCTTGTATGTCATGGGAAAACAACAGGCGCTGAAATTCTACAATACCTCTTCTTTGGATTTTGAGATGATTTTATTCGTAAAAACGGAGACTGAACCGGGTTATGAGATAATCCCGACCAACGTGATGTTCACAGAACTCAAATATTAAACAATAATAAATAAAGGAGAAAAATATCATGGGAAAATATCCTAAAATAGGCATACGCCCCACTTTGGACGGCAGAAGAAACGGGATCCGCGAGTCCCTTGAGGATACCACCTCCGAGCTCGCCAAGTCCGTGGCGGGATTCCTCGGGCAAAATTTAAAATACCCCGACGGTTCGGCGGTAGAATGCGTGATTGCGGACTGCAATATAAGCGGGGCCTATGAAGCGGCTTTATGCCGCGAAAAATTCAAAAAAGAAAACGTGGGCGTATCTGTCACGGTGTCGCTTTCCTGGTGCTACGGCACGGAGACCCTGGATCTGGATCCGCACATGCCGAAGGCGATACTCGGCTTCAACGGCACCGAACGCCCCGGCGCGGTCTATCTGGCCGCGGCGCTCGCCGGCCACAACCAGAAGGGCTATCCGGCATTTTCGATTTACGGCCGCGACGTGCTCGACGCCGGCACCACGGAGCTGCCACCCGACGTGACGGAAAAACTTCTGAGATTCGCAAAAGCGGGGCTCGCAGTGGCGATAATGAAAGACAAAAGCTATCTTTCAGTCGGCGGCGTTTCGATGGGTATCGCGGGCTCGATGGTCGACGATTCGTTCTTTCAGGATTATCTCGGCATGAGATGCGAATATGTAGATATGGTCGAAATAGAGAGAAGGATAAATTTAAAAATCTACGACAATGACGAATACGAAAAAGCTCTCGCCTGGGTCAAGTTAAACTGCAAAGAGGGACTCGATAACAACATTCCGAACGTTTCGGCCGCCCAAAAAGAAAAAGAATGGGAATACGTGGTGAAGATGGCGATAATCACCCGCGATTTGATGGTTGGAAACCCCAAGCTCGCCCAGATGGGCTATATCGAGGAATCCAACGGCCACAACGCGATAGCGGGGGGCTTTCAGGGCCAGAGGCAATGGACGGACTATCTGCCAAACGGCGATTTCATGGAGGCGATCTTATGCTCGTCGTTTGACTGGAACGGGATCAGGGAACCCTATGTGCTCGCCACCGAAAACGACAGCATGAACGGCGCCACCATGCTGTTTGGCAAACTGCTCACCAATACGGCCGCGATTTTCTGCGATGTGCGCACTTACTGGTCGCCCGAGGCGGTCAAACGCGTCACGGGCAAGGCGCCCGAAGGCGACGCTTCCGGCGGCTTTATACATTTGGTCAACTCCGGGGCAGCGTCATTGGACGGTACCGGCGAAATGACAAAAGACGGCAAAAACGCGCTTCTGCCTTTTTGGGAAATCACACCCGAAGACGCCGCCAAATGCATGGCAGCCACTTCCTGGGGCACGGCAAACAAAGGCTATTTCAGGGGCGGCGGTTTCAGTTCCACATTCTTGACCAAAGGCGGCATACCGTTCACGATGGTGCGGCTCAACATGACAAAAGGCCTCGGGCCGGTTTTGTCGATTGCGGAAGGGGTGAGCGTGACGCTGCCCGAAGACGTGCATTATACTTTAAACCACCGGACCGACGAAACCTGGCCCACCACCTGGTTTGTCCCGCGCACGACGAACAAAGGCGCCTTTAGCGACGTCTATTCGGTGATGGCGAACTGGGGAGCGAACCATTGCGCGCTGGCTTACGGCCATGTGGGCGCCGATTTCATCACCCTCGCCTCCATGCTCAGGATACCCGTAGCCATGCATAACGTCCCCGAAAATCAAATTTACCGGCCCTCCGTCTGGGCGCAGTTCGGAACAGACGACCCGGAAGGCGCCGACTTCAGGGCCTGCCGGAATTTCGGCCCGATTTATTAGCGGGGGTAAATTTTGATGAAATCTATTTTGTCTGCGGCAAAGGACGCGCTGATCAAGACGTGCATATATTTTACGGTTATTCCGGTTTTTTTGGGCATTTTGGCTTCGCTGCTGAACAGATTGATGGCTGACCCCATATCATATCCCGATTATGCTTTGGCGGTCTTGGGTTTTGTCGATCACGCTTTCAATTCCGGGACATATTTCCCCTTTGTTTTTACCGCTTTGGGAGCGGGCGTGGCGGTCCAGGTCTTCAAAATCGAAAAATTGCCGCGGGCGAGCAGGCATATAGCGTTTTTTATACTGATCTATCTCGATTTCATATTGGTTTTCATGCCGCTGAGCTCATATACGGTAAACCAGAACACGACCCTGCTTTTGTCGGCGGCGTTTGTCATCATATATTTTTTGGTTTTCGGAATCTCCGCAGCGGCAAAAGCGGTCATAAAGTCCGCAAAAAACAAAAAGCAGAATTACGAAAAACAGTTTTAGTTTTAAATTACGCGTTTTTGGCCTTGAACACGACGGTGACCTCATTTTCGCTTTTCATCTCTTTTTCCGTCAGCCTGATCCTGTACAGATAATCTCTGCGCCAGTCGTTTCTCAGCCGCGGGTCACTCAGCTCTATTTCATCGACCTCCGCGGACAATACCGAAGCGTCAAATGTCATTTCCATATTTTCGCCGAGTAGCGCGCCGCATTCGTTCATCGCCGGTTTATCCGCGCACAGAAGATTAAAGGTGAACGGTGCGGCGCACCGCTTTAAGCTGTACTTGTCGCATACTGTCAGAGAGCTGCCGTGCCTGAAGATGAACTCGCGCGCGTATGATTTTATTTCCGCGCTTTTGGGATATGCGTCTTTTAACTGCATCGACAAAGTCGTGAGATTGTCACAGTGGGCATATTTTACCTCGGTCGCGCGGCTGTTTGGGCCTGCAACTTGATTTTGGCCGTTTATCGACGGCAGATTATGGTAGCATGACTGCATCGTCCATATGTCGTAGCGCTCGCTGCCAAATGTCTTTTTTGTATAGGTTTCAACTCCCGCGTCTATGATGACCGGCTTTTGGTCTGAATACAGTATAAAGTGCCCTACGTCGTTATGATTGTGGCTTTCCGCGTTGTGCCCGCCTTTCGCCGATATGAACATACCCGATTTGACGCCTTCTTTATCTCTTGCCGTCAGGATTTCCGTGCCGCCGAACCAGTGCGTTTTCGGCGGCGCGAAATTTTCGCTTGCATATTTCCCTTGAAACAGCGATTTTATTCCCCTGTATATGTGCCAGTTCACCGGATATTCATTTGCTTTCGCGGGGCCTTCCATCAACTCGTTTGCGAAAGCGGTCAGGTTTCCGTCGCCGATGGCTTCGCCCACCCGCGCCAGAAGTTTCGCGGGCGCGCCCGGGCGGCACGGTCCGTCGGCGTAGTTTACAAAATACCCGTTTCCGATATACACGCGGTAGATATAGCGGGCCATGTTTTTTATGAGCTCATTTTCGTAAATGTTTATCTCCCCGCCGGTTATATCCGAGAGCGTCTCCAGATAGTCGAACAGCGCCGCCCCCGCCGCGCCGAAATATCCCGGCCCTTCGTCGCAGGCCCCGTCGTCGTGATACGAGCGGATAAAGGCGTCCGCGCTTTTCGCCGTTTTCTCAATGCCGCAAAAGAGGCGCTTTTTATCTTTTTCAAAGACGGCGAACGCGACCAAAACATTTGAGTTTATCCAGGGGTTCCAATTGTTGACGGGCCTTGTGCCTTCGAGCCCCATATACCAGAAATGATTGTATTTTAAATACGGCGCAAGTATCCGTCTGTCGACTTCGATTTCCATCCGGCGCTTTACCGTGGGCGACCGCTCTTCGATAATGTCCTTTAGAAAATAATACACAAACGATATGGCCGAACCGGTTTCGGCGGAAAACAAATCGACAAACGTCTCATATTCGATATCGGGCAGCTCGCCTTTGTTGTTGTGCGCCGAGGGGACCCATGAGCTCTCTTCGCATATCGCCCAGATTAGATTGAGGATCGGGTCGATATATCTGCCCTTTGCGAAAATGCATTCCGCGAGGGTGAGCGCCATCAAATCGGACCGCCTTTCAA
>WQXD01000159.1 GCA_009785015.1 Oscillospiraceae bacterium
CTTTGATTATTTAAAATATATTTTATTTATGTTTATTGAATAGGGTTTAGATTCGACCGCCCCTCCGCATAAGGAGAATGTAGCTGCGTATTTTGGCTGTATTTTTGTTATCCGGGCGAAGGAGTTGCCGAGGATAGATGGGAGGGGCTAGTCATTATATAAAACGGTTTAACCTGTTATGCAAATTTATATAATTACGGTATCATATCAAGAACGATTTGCGGGACATAGAATTTTCCGCTCTGGTTCACGATGACGCTGTCAATTATATATATATCATCGTCAAGTATGACGTAATTTTTATTTTCGAGTATGACGAGAACCGCAGCGCCTTTTGTGACGGTCATTCTGCCGCTTGACGGGATTTCAACGTCAATTTCAACAAACGCACCTTTGGCTTTGAAAGCGGTTTCGGCATCGTTATATAGCAGTTTCGTTACTGCGGACAGGCTTATTTCCCACACTCCGGCGCATATTTTTGCTATATCCGTGTTGTCTATCGTGCCTGTAATGCAAAGGTCATCCGGCAGGTATGTATAGAGATTTACTTCTTCTCCGGTATGCCCCGTAGTAGTCCAGCCGAGATAAGCGCGCTTTGAAATCATCGGGCCTACCGTGTAGTTCATGCTGCCGTTGGGAGTTGCCATTATCGCTGTAATTTCTTCTTCGGTCAAATCGTCCATGCCGTAATAATCTTTCATAGCTTTAACTATAATAGCGCGTTCTTCTTTGAATTTTGCCGTTATTTCTTTGATTTCTGCTGCAGTCAGTTTTTCTTCTTCGTCCGCGTCGTCGTCAATGTCATTTAAAGCTTTCATGGCGTTGAGAGCGTTTATGCGGTCCGCTCCGAACTTGAACGCCACGCCTTCGCCTGTGAGCTTTGCTTTTTTCAGCGGGGCGATAAATTTCCCGACGGGGTCCTTTGAATAGCTTGCGTCGGTGTCATAGTTTCCTATGGTAATGCCGCCGTTGCCGTGGTCGGTCATAATTAAGAGCATAGTATCCTGATTTGCTTTTGCGTAATCAAGTGCGACTTTGACCGCTTCATCAAACGCGAGTATGTCCGAGATAAGACCTATCGGGTCGTTTGCATGAGCCGTCCAGTCAACTTTCGAGCCCTCGACCATCAGGAAGAATCCGTTTTCGTTTTGCGATAAAAGCTCTATTGCTTTGGCGGTCATTTCTGCGAGCGACGGTTCGTCGGCAGCGTTTTCTGCTCTGTCAAAATCATAAGCCATAGCGTCGTCGGCGAACATTCCCCAGAGTTTACCCTCAGTCACTTCGTTCATTTCGTTTCTTGTAGTCACGTAATTATAGTCCAGCATTTTTATTTCGTTTATGATATTTTCGTTGTCTTTGCGGTATGGCAGTCCGAGATACATAGAGCCGCCGCCCAGCACAACGTCAAGACCGTTATATGCTTGCTGCTCTCCGATAATATCATATCTGCTTCTGTCATTGTAATGCGAAGTGTATGCCGCAGGGGTAGCGTGCTGAACATTGCATGTAACGACAATACCTGTTGATTTGCCGATAAGCTGCGCGGCTTCTATAATTGTTGCAACCGGGGTTGATTCGGGGGTCATGCCTACAAATTTGTCAAAAGTTTTTATTCCGCTTGCCATAGCTGTCGCGGCAGGAGCGGAATCTACAATCGCACCGATTGTTTTTCCGTCTGACCAGTATGTACGTACAAGTCCGCTTGCGAGTTCGTCCATTGCGAGTGTGACGCTTGTGTCGATATTTCCGGTTTTCGCGTCGTATGATTTATACCATCTTGATAATGCCACTCCGTCAATGCTCATTCCGTCGGGTATCATGACTATGATATTTTTGATTTGCGCGTTCGGGAGTTTAGCCTCGTTCACATTGATTGCGAATATATTCGTTGCTGATGTAATAACCATTACAAGCATAAATATAAACGCTAAAATTCTTATTTTGAACTTTCTCTGCATAATTTCCTCCTAAAATATTTTTATACTCTTCGGATATATAATATCATTTATGATTGTAAAGTTGCTACCATTTTTTTGTAAAATGCACGTAATATTTTTTTTAGAAATCGCCGGACCGATATTTGAATTCCTATAAAGCCATCGAAAAAAACACTTGACAAAATAGCCGTTTGCGCGTTACAATGTTTATATAAATTTCAAACGGGAGGTTTGATGATGGTTATGAGAAAAAAATTAGGCGGAATAATCGGGTTGTGCGTTGCCGACGCGCTGATGCGGATTTTGCCGCTTGCGTTTTATCTTTGTTCGTCATACGGAGCTAATTTTACGGGCAATGATGAGGCTTACAAAATCATCCATAATGTTTCATCGCTGACCCACGCGCACCAAAGGAGCCATATCGCCTGCGGAGTGTATCTCGCAATCGCCGCAAGTTTATTCGACGCGCCTGACTTAAAAAGCGGAGGATATGTCGTGGACACGCTGGAAGCGGCTCTCTGGTGCCTGTTGAACACCGACAGCTACGAAAGTTGCGTCTTAAAGGCCGTAAACTTAGGCGAAGACACAGACACGGTTGCCGCCGTCGCCGGAGGGCTTGCGGGAATATACTATGGATATGAGGCCATACCGCAAAAATGGACGAATCAAATAGCGCGGCTCGATTATATAAAAGAACTATGTGAAATGTAAAAAGTTTAGTTTTTCCACGCTTGAAGATTGACATAAAAACATCGTGTTTATGTTTGTTTCGGGAGGTTCGTTATGTATAACTTTTTCAAATGCCCTGACTGCAAAAAAGCTATGACGCTTCCGTTATGTTCCTGTAGATATGAAATTTCATGTGACGGCAGAGTATATAAACTTACCGACGATCCATATATAATCAACGATGGATTCACAGACATAAAGTATATCGGCTTTGAAGAAATAGGCGAATATTATTCAAACGCGGCTTTTTTCAATAAAACGGTTATCGATAAAAAATGCCGGAATATCGCGAAAATAACCGGCACAGGAATTTTACTCGACCTTGCGTGCGGTGACGGATTATATACCGTTCCGCTTCTCAAGCGCGGCGTGAATATTATAGCTATGGATATATCGGACAAAATGCTCTCGCTGTTATATAAGCGCGCTGAAAGCGCGGAAGCCGATATATCAAGTCTTGTTGTTTGCCGGGCGAATGCGCTTGATATTCCGCTCGTTGACGGTTCCGTAGACGCCGTAATGGCAAACAGTCTGCTGCATTTGATTTCAAAGCCTGAAAAAGTAATCAATGAAATTTATCGCGTATTAAAAAAAGGCGGTAAATATATAACGATTGAAGATAAACCGGACGCAGATATTTTTAACGGTCAAATTTTAAACGAACAAGAAAACATTGAAAATAAAAAATATTGCGAAATGGTCGGATATGTTCAAAACAAATATTTTCAAATATTAAAAGAAGAATACGGTATATCAGATACCAAACACGGTTGGTTATTTAACCAAAAAAAAATATGCGGTGAGATATTTAAGGAAAAAGATATATATATGATACCGATGGGTTATAAGACAGAAAATATATTTAAGGATTCGTTTTTATATAGAATGAGCGGCAAGGGTTATTCGTACCAGTCAGCGGTCCCGCCGGATATTCATAAAAATGTATTCGAGCGCATAATGATTGATTTTACAGAAATATACGGTGATAATGCGACGAATACCGTTTATACAGAGTACGAATCCGATGTGGAAATTGCCGTATATATAAAATAAAACTACCCGCGGCGGATAGGGCGGGGATTTTTATCTTATAAAAAGCATGACAGATTTCAGTGATAAAGAGGTGAAATACTTTTTGATTACATTTATAGATTTATCGATTATGTTTCCGGGAGTACACTCCAATTACATACCGTATACTTTGGGAATTTTAAGGTGCGCCCAGACGGTTAAAGAAGCAGGTTATCATGTCGGGCTTATTCAAAGACCGTTATATAAGGATGAAAAGAACTGGATAAACGAACTTTCAATACAAATTGCCAACAGTAATTCCGAAATTATTTGTTTTGCTTCCCGCTGTGATTATTATCCTCATTTATTAAATCTGATTAAATCAATAAAAAAAATACGCGGCAATATAATTATCATAGTAGGAGGTATTCAGGCTTCGCTCACGGACATATCGACAATGGAATATTGTCCGGAAATTGATTTTATCATACGCGGAGAGGGCGAATCGGCACTGCCCCGGTTAATTCGCTTGTTAATTGATGATATAAAATATATTGATATACCCGGCGTCACATACAGGAACAATGAAAAAATTGTCAGGGATCCTGATATAGAAGAAATAAACAATATAGATTATCTGCTGGATTTGGACATAATCGATTATGCGGACGATTTGAACTGCGATTGTCTTTATGTCGAGGCAGGAAGGGGATGCACTTATAATTGCCAGTTTTGTTGCACTAAAACATTATGGAAAAGAAAATACCGTTTATGTCCGCCGGATAAAGTATATCAAAATATGCGGTTGCTTTATAAGCGTTTTGGTATAAAACATTTTAAGTTTATTCATGACAATTTTTTATCAGGCGGGGATTTTTATTTATTTTTAAATGATTTCAAAAATACCGACGGGTTTACATGGGGGGGCAGCGCAAGAATTGATGCGCTGACAAATGAAAACATTAAGTTATTGGCGGAAAAAGGGTGTAAACAGATTTATTGCGGAATAGAAAGCGGTTCGTTAAGAATGCAAAAAATTTACCGCAAAAATCTTGATTTAAGCGTAATCCCGGCAATCATGAACGCTCTTGAAAAGAACGGCGTGTCCTGTACATTTTCATTTATAATAGGACATCCCGAAGAGTCATATGAAGATTTAAACGATACGCTGACTTTAGCCGTCGAATGTAAAAAACATTACGCTTGTGATGAAATTCAAATACATAAATTAGTGCCGCACGCGGGGAGTAAATTATTTGATTTGTACAGTAAAAGTTTAGTATTCGACAATAATATTTCCGATATGTCGGACATTTCACCGGAATCATTTAATTTGGCAGACTTTGATGCCGGAAAAGAACTGTTCTCTTCTTTTTATAGTTTCAATAATCTCAATCCGGATAATTATAGGATTGTAAACCGCGCAAATGATATTTCAAATTTTATAAACGCTTATTCTAACGTAATTGCCTGTATATCTAAAGTTTGCGGCATGGAGATTATTGATGTGATGAACATATTTTTAGAAACAAAAAATGAAACTGCTTTACTTGCCGCTTTAATAAAATTATCGTTGGAATATAACGGGCTTGATTACAGAGAGATGAAAGAACAATTATCGGGTGCAGATTTCTTTTATGGCAACACATAAATATAAACGGAAACGACGCCTTTATCGGGCGTCGTTCGCGGGTTGAATCCAAATTAATTGTGTAAGTCAACAGAACTTCCCTTTTAATTCCGGCAAAGCCGTCAGCTGCGCCGGCGTCAGTTTGTTTTTGTCAATCAGTCCCTTGCTGATCAATATGGTCACTTCATTCGGCTCAAGCCCGTTAAGTAAAGCCGGACCTTTTAGAGTCAGATTATCGGGTTTTACGTCTAATGCCTTTGCGATTTGTTCTACCGTTGCCGAGCCGCCTCCCGGCAGGGGTACCTTCTTATCAATCGGTAATGCCATTTTTTATCTTCCTCCGTTCATTTTATATGTTTTATATGGTTTGGTATACATTATAACATTTTCGGCCGCAGAATACAACACTTTTTAAAAAAACTTTTTGAAATTTTTATAGAAATAATATTGAAATATGTTGTATAACTATGATATGATATAATTGATATAGTAAAATAGCGAAGATGCAGTGCGAATATTTTGCCGTCGAAAGTTTGGCACAGATAACCGAAAAATCGTTAGCTGCGGACGATTTCGGGAATTTACCATCGTAGCGAGTTTATATTAACGGAGGGCAATAATATGGATATAAACCAATTAAAATCCGCCGAATGGACGTGCGCCGCATGTGGAGAAACCGGTAACACCGGCAAATTCTGCACCGAATGCGCCAAACCGAAACCAAAGCCGGAATGGGCCTGCGCCTGCGGCGGCAGAGGAAACACCGATTTTTATTGCCTCAAATGCGGCAGCTCGGTATCTGAAAGCAAGCTGGAGTTAAACGAATCACGCAACGGAAAGTATTATTTAAGCGACGATATGCGTTACAACTTTCTTGAAAATGAGGACAAAAAAACGGTGATGTCCACCGTCGAAAAGACACTGCTTCCCAATCAAAGAGCTTATCCGCGGTTCAGAGTTGGAAACATAGCTTTTGTTGAAATCAGCACAAGTGCCCCTCAGCTTACGGATAGCTCCGGTTCCCGGAAATATGCCGGCGTCATTCTCGGCGACGAACCTCGTTTGGTCAGTATGCCTAACAAAGAACTATTTACCCATTTTGCGAAAATAGTCCGGGCTGACCCTGGCATAATGGAACCAAGCCGACGAATCAGAGCGGCGTTGATTTTAGCCACCGGAGATGAAAGCCGTGGCAGAGATAAAGATGCTGAACCTACATGGACGGACGAAAACGGCGTGCTTATTATAAAATACCGTGTTTTAAGGGGCGGAATGCTGTTGTGGACGGAGGCGCGTATGCTTATTGTCGACGAAAATCAAGATTTTACCATAGAAAAGGTATAATATGGGTTGCTTTTCTCTAAAAAAATGCGTCAGGCAAAAAAGACAAGCGACCGGGATTTCTCCCGGCCACCCGCCTTTTGATTGTTTGTCACGAGTGCCGCCGCCAAACGGTTACCGCAAAGCCGCCTTTGAAGTAGCAGACGTTTGTGTGACACCCTTGTGCCCGTATGGTATAATAACGCTAAAACCGAAAGTTTCCGAAAAATCGGGGATTTGCAGGTAAAGCGTTAATTTTTTTACTCTTTTTCCAAACAAAAACAAGGTAGATTTTAAGGCGAAAATAACCCGATGTTTCATTAACGCTAAAAAATCTAAAGTTTATGAACGAAAGAAAGGAAGGCATACCATATGGGCAAAACAATCGTAATCACAAACCGCAAAGGCGGGTGCGGGAAAAGTTTCACCGCCGCGAGCCTCGGCGTAGGGCTAACCCGGCAGGGCAAAAAAGTCTTACTAATCGACGCCGACAATCAGCATTCGCTCACAGTCAGCATGGGCGTAACGGAACCGGACAATCTCACGGTCACACTCGCAACAGTCATTTCGGACATCATCGCCGAGAACGACATCGACCCGGCAGCGGGAATCATACACCATTCGGAGGGCGTTGACATAATGCCCGCGAACAGCAGCTTAACAGGTATCGAACTCACGCTCGCGCCGCTCATCGGGCGGGAAACCATCATCAGGCAGTACATCGAAAAGGTAAAACCGTTATACGATTATCTTTTGATAGACACCGCGCCCACACTTGATTTACTCACCGTAAACGCACTCGCGGCGGCAGACAGCGCGTTAATCCCTGTTACGCCAAAATTCCTTGACGCGAAAGGGTTAGAACTACTGTTGAAAAGTATAGCACAAATACGCAAATTTGTCAACCCAAATCTTACTATTAACGGCATACTTTTGACGATGGTCGATAAAAGACCCAATTTCACGAGAGAAATCATCGCCATGATAGAAAAAGCGTATGGCGGGGAAATCCGCATTTTCAAGGAGTATATACCGCACTCAATCCGGGCGGCAGAAACAAGCGCGACGGGCAAAAGCATTTTTACGCATAATCCAAACGGAAAAGTAGCGGCGGCATACGCATCGCTCGCGAGGGAGGTGCTTGACAATGCCTAAAACGCAAACAATCGGCAATCTTGCTCTCGCGGGATATAACGACATTTTTAAGCCTACCGTAAAACCAATCATTATAACAAATGATAATAGTTATGTTGAGATACCGCTCGAAGAACTATACCCGCCTGACTTCCATCCGTTTCAGGTGAACGACGACGAAGCTATGAAAAGACTTGTACGGAATATAAAACAATATGGCGTTCGCGAACCGGGATTGGCGCGTCCCCGCGCAGAGGGCGGATATGAACTACTATGCGGCAATCGCCGCAAGAGAGCCTGTGAACTCGCGGAAATCCCTACCTTGCCTGTAATTATCCGCGAACTCGACGACGACGAAGCGGCGATAGCATTAGTCGATTCAAACCTCGAACGGCGTGAAACGCTGTTATACAGCGAACGGGCGTGGGCGTACCGCGTAAAACTCGAAGCTATGAACCACAGAGGCTCGAAATCAGACACACAGGGGCAGTTATCGGTAGATATACTGTGCGAACAGACTGGCGAAAGCAAAAATCAAATCTTCCGGCTCGTGCGGCTGACCGAACTCATCGCCGCTCTCATCGACAAAGTGGACGCGAAACAGCTTGCGTTCAACCCCGCCGTCGAACTCTCGTATCTGTCTATTTCAGAGCAAACGGCAATAGCGGACGCAATGGAAAAACACGACGTAAAACCGTC
>WQXD01000160.1 GCA_009785015.1 Oscillospiraceae bacterium
GATACCCGCGTTAAAACAACAATCCGCTCTCAAAAGTTTTTCCTTATCAGTACAATCCTTTTCAAATGCTGGTCTTTTTTTATCGTGCTTGGTCTTGTGTCCACCATCATAAACGGCAGTATTACAATCGGCTTATTTACGGCATTGATTACCTCAACATGGGCTATCTTACAGAACGCGGACACACTTTCCCATACGGTACAGAATTTACGGCAACGGTATCTGCTGATGGAACACTATTACAAGTTTCTATCCTTGCCGGAGGTACAGAATGAGGGCGAACCGTTGACCGACGAACCGCCAAACATTGTTTTTGAAAATGTAGAGTTTACATATCCCAAAACGGACATAAAAATTCTAAACGGCGTCAGCTTCGAAGTGAAGCAAGGCGAGCGTGTCGCCCTTGTCGGCGAAAACGGCGCGGGAAAGTCCACAATCATCAAGCTCCTGTGCAGACTGTACAAGCCGGACAGCGGACGCATACTTATTAACGGTATGGACATTCAAACGGTGGACGCCGCCGCTCTGCGCCGTGTGTTCAGCGTCGTTTTTCAAGATTTTTGCAAATATACATTGACGCTCCGCGAAAACGTGGCGTTCGGTGATTTATCCAAACTGCACGATGATAATGCTTTGCAGGACGCACTTAAAATGGGGCTTGCCGACGAGATTGCCGAACTCGATACGCCGCTTGGCAAGCTGGAAGAAAACGGCGTTGATATATCCGGCGGTCAATGGCAGCGTGTCGCGGTTGCGCGGGCGTGTCTGCCAAACAGCGCGTTTGTAATCCTCGACGAGCCGACCGCTTCGCTTGACCCGGTTGCCGAAAGCAATATGTATCACAGCTTTGCGGAAGTGTTGAAAAACCGGGGTTGCATAATGATTTCACATCGGCTGGCAAGCGCAAGGATGGCGGATAAAATCGTGGTATTGTCGGACGGCGTTGTTACCGAAACGGGCGGTCATGCCGATTTGATGGCGGCGGGCGGCTTGTACTCGCGTATGTATGCAAGTCAAAGCGCGTGGTATTCATCTTCTGCCGCAGGGGGTGAAACCGTATGAGATACATACTTCGGATATATAAAAGCATTTTCAAATGGATGCCGTTTTCGGCGCTTATCACCACGCTTGATTATCTTTACGGCGCGTTTACTCCTGCTGTTATTGCTTTTATTTCAGTCAGATTTTTTGATAGCGCCATGCAGGTTCTCAATGGAAACCCTGTACAAAACGAGCTGTATCTTTATGCGGGATTATATCTTGGGGTTTATCTTGTAAACGATTTGCTTGTGTATATCAGAAGCATCGCGCTTAACGCCGGAATTTACGAAAAAGGTACTGCCTTTTTCCGCATTGAGTTGTATGAGAAGCTGGCGAAACTGCCGCTTATAACCTTTGAAAACGCAGATATATTAAACAGGAAAGAACGCGCGGAAAAAGCGGTCAACGATGAATCGCTTTCCGCGATATTCAATCATTCATTTAGGTTCATCCGCGCGGGTATTCAAGTCGTCAGTATAGCGGCGGTTATGTCAGCATACAATTTTTGGTTTCTTCCTTTATCGCTTTTATCGGTTCTTCCTTATTTATTCGCCCGTATTATCCGGGGTAAAGAATTTTTCCATGTAAAGAGCCATCAAGCGAAGAAAACGCGTTTGCTTTCATACTTGTGGGGGCTTTTTACTACCCGGCAGACCGCAAAGGAAATGCGGGTGATGGGCTTTGACGGGTACATTACGGATAAATGGCGGAATGTCCGTGATGAAGTAAATGAAGAATTATGGGCTGTTGAAAAAAAGGATGCCATTTCGCTTCTTATCTGTGACGCTTTTCGCATTATCGGTTACGGCGCTTCTGTGATAATCGTACTTGTACTTGCCCTGCGCGGACAGGTGAGTATCGGCGTATTCGGCGCGGCTGTCGGAGCATTTTTAAGTTTGCAAAACAGTATGCAAAACTTTTTGGAAGGATTCGGATGGTTCACGGAACGAATATCATATGCCGGAGATTATTACACATTCCTCGATATGCCGGAAGAACAGAACGGAGCAACGGAATATCCCGGATTGCGCGAAAACATTGCGCTCAATAACGTCAGTTTCAAATATCCGAACAGCGAAAACTACGCATTAAAGCCGCTTGATTTAACAATCCGCAAGGGCGAAAAAATCGCCATCCTCGGCGAAAACGGGAGTGGAAAAACCACACTTTCAAAGGTATTGCTCGGGCTGTATCCGCCGGAGGACGGGCAAGTTTTTTACGACGGAAAGCCTGTTGATGGTTTTATTAAAGACAGCTTTTATTCGGGTATTTCTGCGATAGCTCAAGATTTTGTTTCGTATAATCTGACAATGCGTGAAAACGCGGCCATATCCGATATATCCCGATTGTCTGATGATTTAAGCGTAAGGTCGGCGCTGACCGACGCGGGCGTTGATGAAGATATAGGTCTTGACGATATGATGGGACGCGAGTTTGGCGGCAAGGAGTTATCGGGCGGTCAATGGCAGAAGTTAGCGATTGCGCGGGGGTTGTTCAAGAACAGCGAATTGATTGTACTTGACGAACCGACAAGCGCACTCGACCCGCTCATAGAAACGGAGATACTTTCAAAATTCATTAAAGCGGCAGAGGGCAAAACTGCGCTTATAATTTCTCACCGCGTCGGTCTTTGTAAACTGGTGGACAGGATAATCGTTATGAAAGACGGCGAGATTGCGGAGGACGGAACGCACGACGTTTTACTGGCGGTTGGCGGCGAATACGCAAGGCTGTACGAGGCACAGGCTAAATGGTATCGGGTTACACCCGTTTTGTGAGGGAAACGTCAGGACACTGCGTTCATTCTATATTCAAGCCCGCATAGGCAAAATTTCTCACGGTCCCATGCCATTCCCACCATTTTGAGCCTGCTTCCTGCTGCGCGTAAAACAGTGCAACCTCCGCCGCGGGGTCAACCAAAACGTAACAGCCGCACGCGCCGTCCCAGCCGAACTCGCCGTTTTCGCTAAGCGAATTATTGCGTTCGCGGTCAAGCAGCGTCCGCACCCCAAGCCCGTAACCGTAACCCGCTTTGCTCCAGCCCCCGAACTCGGCGAAATCGTCCAACAATACCCCTTGAAGCCGGTTTGTCCTCATATTATCCACCGATTGCTTCAACAGGATCCGTTCTCCGTTTTCAGCCTCGCCGTAATTACACAGCGCTGCGGCGAATAATATATAATCATTCACCGACGATACAAGCCCGCCGCCGCCGCTCTCAAACTCATCCCATGCGTGGACGTCATATAATTCGCCGATACCCTTGCTTGTGCCCGTCCCGCTGTCAAACCCTATATAGTGTTTTGCCATCCTGCTTTGATTTGCCGGTAAAACGCTGAAAGTAGTGTCTGCCATGCCGATACGGTCAAATATATTTTCTTTCATGTATTCGCCGAGTCTTTTGCCGGATGCAGCCTCGATTACCCCGCCGAGAACGTCGTGGCAGTATCCGTACTTGAAACGTGTCCCCGGCTCGAACAGCAGCGGTTCGCCGGCCATCGCCTTGATTATTTTCAGCGTAGGCGCTTTCCCGTTCGAGTCTTTTACGCTCTGCCGCACTTTTTCGGAATCGCGCCTGCCGCTGATTCCGCCGGTCATCGTAAATAAGTTTTCAATCGTTATTGTGTTTTTTGCTTCGCGGATTTCTTCTGCACCGTCTTTTTCATGCCGTACAAACATATTTTTATATTCGGGGATATACTCGTGAAGCGGGGCGTCAAGTTTTATTTTTCCTGTTTCGATCAATTGCATCGCCGCCGTACAAGTGATTACTTTTGTCGCCGAGTACAGATTGAACAGCGTGTCCGCACCGAACGCAATTTTGTTTTCCGCATCGGCATAACCCGTATAATGCTCAAACACCGGTTTATTTCGGTAATACATTTTAAACCCTACGCCCGGAATGTTTTTTTCGGCGTAGAACGAGTCCAAATATTTTGTCAGTTTTTTGAAATTCATCAATTTCCCTTTCTTTTGTATAACTTTTTTTATTTGATTATCTTTTGCTTTTCTCGGGTTTAATATTTCCCCGTTTCTTTCGCTGTTTGCCAAAGCATAGCAATATTTTCCTCCGGCATAACCGGAAAGTATTGGTCAGGCCCGCAAATATACCCGCCGCCCGGTTTTAATATCTCCATCACCCGCACAACTTCGTTTTTTATATCGTCTGGCGCACCGGTCATTATCAGATGCGTGTCTATCCCGCCTTCAAGCGCTGTTTTGGCAAACACGTCTTTTTTGAGCCTATTCAAATCATTCGCCCGCGCCTGTACCGGATTTATGACAGTTACGCCTATATTTGCCAGATCGCCCGCGATTTCATCTACGCAACCGCAGCTGTGGAAATTTATTATCTTGTTTTCTTTCAGCACGTTGGAAAACGCATATTTGTACTCGGGTATAAAAAGTTCCCTGAAGTGCGCCGGAGACATCATCAGGGCTTTCTGCGTCCCCAAATCCTCCGAAAAACTTACCGCATCCACGCCCATTTCCAAATACCGGTCAAACACTCCCCGCGCGTACTTCGCCAGTTCGTGAATCATATAACGGATTTCGTCCGGGAACTCGATTACCGCAGCGAGAAAATTTTCCATGCCCATCAGCGCCCATGCCCGCTCAAAACAAAAATAAGTCATGCCGCCGACGACAAAGACATTATTCCTGTCGACTGTTTTGAGACGCTCCAAAACATCAGGGTCCATGATAAGCCCGTTTGGGTCGGGGAATTTGTATTTATCAAGCGCTTTTTCTATATCCGCTAAGGGATTCCCTTTCGGGAACGGGACGGTTTTTTCCATTGCCATTTCCCATGCGATACCAAACCTATCCGTCCAGTTTTTAAATTTCAACATATCGTTAAAAGATATGCCATACCACATAGGCTCGCAGCTTAAAGGCACATATTCAGGATTTCCGTATTTTATCGCTTCTATATAGTTTTCTTTTGCCGTTAATGGCATTTTTTTACCCTCCTTACGTCTTTGCGCAATACGCGCGTTTTTGTCAAAACATGCGCGGACTGCCGAGCTGCGAACGTCCGAAATGCTTTTCCGAAGTATTTTTTTCTTTAATGTCGCAGCATTCCGCATCGGTTTGCCACTTTTTGATATCATCAAACGTTTTTGTAATTAAAATGCGTTCTCCTGCATCAACTTGTATTTCCGCAATATTGTCTGCCATGTCAGATATTGTTTTAATATAACTTCCGTCTTCGATTCCCGCCGGCGTTATTTTCGCGGCATATACGCGGTTTTCACCCCACGGGTCAACTAACCTGACAATACCTCCGCAAAACGATTCAATTTCCGCGAATAGAACCTCGCCTTTTTTCATTTGAGACTTCACTATAAAGCCGTTTTCCGCAGCAAGTTTAAACGATGCGTTGAAATCCGTCAGAAATGCAGGAAAAAGTCTGATTCTGTTCTCATGGCTCTGTAAAAGCATTTCATTGACCGTCGTCGCAATAACCGGCAGCGTTTCAAAATCAAAATGCCTGAACTGCCACGCAGGGAACGGAAATCCTCCAACCATACGGCGATAAAATCTTAAATTGGATTCGCTGATACTTTCAATATAACCTCCGTAATGCCCAAAGCCGTTCGGATACCACTGCCAAGTCTTGATGACATCGCCGACTATATTGATTAATTCCTCAGCAAGACCCAATCTTGCGAGTACGATCGGATGGATCATCCAGCCCATAGTCGTTACATCGTCGTTATCATTCAACTTTAATTGTTCTTCATTTACTTTTTGCCGTTTTTCCAAACGCAGTATATTGACGAACGCATCGAATAATTCACTGCCTTTGTCTTTAAGCCCGACGATTCCGCTTGGCATAACCGCCGATAGTTCAGGATGGGGGAATCCGTAATAATGCTTGAGATGTTTTGAATTAAATGTCGTGCGGATCGGCGTTCCCGCAGGCAGATTGTTCCAGTATTCTCCGTCTTCAAGACTGTTATTTCGTTTTTCGCCGCAAAATACTCCGGTAACCGGGGCAAGACATATATTGACAGGCTTGTCTTTGCCTACTCCGTTTGCTATATACTTTTTGCCGTCTTTTTCGTAATATTCATCTTTTTGCAATTCCACTGTTTTAATCGGCGATAAATTTTCGTAAATATTCCGTATCTTTTCCCTGTAATTTTCCTCCGCTTTCAATTCGCCGAATTTTTCCAATTCATCCATGCAGTCCGCGGCAATCCGAAAAATCGCGCGCATTGCCGAATGGTCGGTGATGGTATCGTCCATCATCGGGGAAGCTTCATACGCTTCAGCCCGGTAAATGTGATACAAACCATCCTCGCCGAGTTTGACAAGATTGGCGTAAAACAAAGCCGTCGGGCGTATTATACGCCAAGCTGTGTTTAAGAGAAATTCTCGGTTTCCTGTAAATTTATAATATTTCCAGAATGTTTGGGCAATTTGCGAACCCGGGGTGAGATTGTCAACCGTTTCCAAGTCGCAGGCTCCCGTCGCGGACGAAACATCTGTGTATAACGCACCTTCAACGCCTTTATGCTTCAAAGCGAACCGTTCCGCATACGGAAGCTGGTTAAACCGGAAATCCATATACGGTTTAAGCAATTCCGGCTGATTGGCTGCCAGCAGAGGCCAGTATGCCAATTGCATATTATAATGAAAATAATAATTCCACGGAACAAAATCGCGTTGAAACCCCCATATCCCGTTACAGAAATGCGGAGGATATTTGCCGCGCATTTCCGAATTGGCGTAATAAATATTCAAATACCACAGATTTTCTATATAATCATAATCGTTCGGAAGACACACATATGCGCGTTCCCAAACTTCGCGCCATGCTCCCGTATGGCGTTCGTATATTTTTTCTGTTCCTGTTTGTTTTGCCGCTTTCAAGCGTTCTTTTGCCAATGCGAGAGCGTTTGCCTCAGAGTCTGAATCTGCTACCGTAAGATAAATTTTGAAATTTATTTTGTTTGAATTCATCAACGCAAATTTACCCGCGCGTCCGTGCACACGCTCAACGGCAAATGCCGGCACTGCGGATTCAATTGCGGCGGCAATACAAAAAGAATGTCCGGTCAGTTTTTGCGTTATATAGACCGCTCCGTTTTCCGTATCTGCGGTCGCATCGGTTCCCGACAAATTGATTGTCGGGTCGCGTTTAACGGACGAATACCAGCCTTGGAAAGTGCGGCTTCCCCAGCGTTCCAACAAAATATCCGGCGCAGCCGAATCCTGAAATTCCGCTTCGCAGGTTATAACGGTTACAAATGTTTCATTTGAAGCGAAAGCCGCTACCGAAACGTCCGAAAACGGCGTTTGAGCGCGTAAATTCATGCGCGCGTCAGCAAGTGACAACCGAGCCTCATAATCTTTTTGGTACAGCAAATCGAAAACCGGCGCGTCAAACCGCAATTCCAAACGTCCTGCGTGGCGCAGCGACGTTCTGGATTCCATTTCATCGCCCCAATTTGAAAACGATTCCCGGGTATCCTGAAAATCCCATAAATCAGTGTTGTTGACTGCGAAAACAAGTTTGTCGGTTTCCGTCCATATCAGACAACCCGTACTTCCGTCTCCTATCGGTATTCCGTACATAGGGTCGTCAACCGGCGATAAAAATACCAAATCATGTGCGGAAACCCGCGTTACGGCAGAGCAGCTGCTTTTTTTATGATTTATATTCATAACACTAACCTCCGGTTTTTGTTTAATATTTCAATTGTTTGTAATAACCAAAACCATTTGCCACGGTTGAATGACCGGTATTCCGAACGCTTTATATCCGTATTTGCTTCGTTCGGGTATAAAACGGCACGCTGTTTTTTCGCATCGCATATCGTAAACAACGCAATTTTTAGATTCTGTTTTCAATAAAATCACCGTGTCTTGCAGAGTTTCCAAACTTCCGTTGATTAAAGCCGCCGCTGCGCCGCCGTTTTTTAAACGGCGCGTCCAGTTGTGCAAGCGGCAGTAGCTGTCCGACATTGACGGCAAAGTGTTTTTTGACAGATAACGGAATAAATTCCCTATTTGTTTTGCTTTTGGAAGGCTCTGTATAAACGTCCACGGATAATATCCGGCTATGCATATTCGCCCTCCGAGTTGATTTTCAAATATTCCCCATGAACATTCGGATTTTGTATTTCCGTTGTAATCTTTCATATGCGACAGGATTTCACATTTTGAATTTGTCGGATTTATAATAACCGCGTCGCCGGGATTGAATGCCTGATAAGCGTTTCGTTCAGCGCCTGCTTGAATTCCTTCGTTGAAACGATGAGGCGCAAAAACTTCGATACAATCTTTAAGCAAAAATTCTCCCGTTTCAAATCCGGTCAGTTCCCCGTAACCCAATTTATTGAGATTGTTTAACGCTGAGGCATCCATATAAACTCCGCCCGAAAGAAGTTTTTCTATTA